>JACCVS010000711.1 GCA_013698055.1 Acidobacteriota bacterium | reverse complement strand
ACGACGACGTGCTCGATGCCGGAGTAGAGGTCTTCAGTGTTCTCGCGCACGACGACGAGATCAAGCTCAGGGTAACGGCAAGGAACGTTCGGCAAAGCGCGCACGGGGCGCAGATTAGCGTAGAGGTCGAGGGTTTTACGCAAGCCGACGTTGACGGACGTAAACCCTTTGCCCACTGGCGTCGTGATCGGCCCTTTGAGCGCTATCTTGTTGCGCTTGATGGATTCGAGGAGGTCGTCGGGCAAGGTATTGCCGAACTTTTCCAGTGCTTGCGCGCCCGCGTAATGCGTTTCCCATTGGATGTCCACGCCAGTCGCCGAAATGATGCGCACGACCGCCGCAGAGACTTCAGGGCCGATGCCGTCGCCAGGGATGAGTGTGATAGTATGTTTCATAGTTAGTGGTCAGTGGTCAGTGATCAGTGGTCAGTAATCGGCAAGCAGTTTTTACTGACCACTGACCACCGACCACTGACAACTTTCGTGGCATCATACCAGCAAGTTTTAATCAATGCGACATCAGGGAACGGTGAAAGGCGTAGAGTCGGCGGATGTCATCGTCATCGGGGGCGGTGTCATTGGTCTGGCGATTGCGCGCTCACTCGCTTTGCGCGGAATCAAACGCATTGTGCTGATTGAGCGTGCGACGTTAGGCGCTGAAGCATCACACGCTGCCGCCGGGATGCTCGCGCCGCAGGCTGAGGCCGACGGCGTGGACGCCTTTTTTGAACTGGCGTGCGCGAGCCGCGACCTCTATCCGGCGTTTGCCGATGAATTGCGCGAAGAGACCGGCACGGACATCGAGCTTGAAAGAACCGGGACGCTTTACCTCGCCTTCACGAAAAAGGATGAAGAGGAGATTGAGCATCGCTACAACTGGCAACAACGCGCGGGACTTTTCGTAGAGCGTTTGAGCGTAGATGAAGCGAGGCGTCTTGAGCCTTGCATTTCGGAAGAAGTGCGCGGCGCTTTGCGCTTTCCGCTGGACGTGCAGGTCGAGAACCGCCGTCTCGTCGCGGCGCTCTCCATCTCGGTTGAACAACATGGTGTGCGTCTTCTGACGGAGACGCATGTTAAATCAATCATCATCGAGGGCGGGTCTATCGAAGGCGTCGAGACTTCGCGGGGCACAGTCCATGCGCCTGTCGTCGTCGTCGCGACCGGTGCGTGGACATCTTTGCTGGCCTCGTCAGGCAACGCTTCGCTCCCCGTCCATGTCGAACCCGTGCGCGGGCAGATGCTTTGTTTTGAAACCAAATCGCGTCTCATGCGTCATGTGATTTACAGCCCGCGCGGTTACATCGTGCCGAGGCTTGACGGTCGTCTCCTCGCCGGATCAACGACCGAGCACGTGGGATTTCATAAGTGCGTCACGGGCGCGGGCATTCATGAAATCACAGCGCACGCTCTGGAGATTGCGCCCGCCGTTAGCAGCTTGCCGCTCGTGGATTCATGGGCGGGATTGCGCCCTTGTACCGAAGACGAGTGGCCTGTCATCGGCGCGTGCGCCGAAACGCGCGGCCTCTTTTACGCGACGGGACATTATCGCAACGGCATCCTGCTCGCGCCTCTGACGGGCGAGCTTGTGGCCGAACAAATCACAACAGGTAGACCAGCGCCTCTCGCGAACGTTTTCAGCCCGGAACGTTTTCAGTGCGTCGGTGTTAATTGATTTATGGAAAACAATCGTATGAGAAAGCTATTCGTTTTCGCGATCTTCATCTGCGCGCTCTCGCTCGTGTCTCTTGACAGCTTCGCGCAGGCGCGTCGGATCACGAAGCCGCAGCCATCCGCCGCCCCGGCGGACAATCGCGCGGCGTCCGCGCTTTATGAAGAGGCTTCGGGTTACGCAGCGAGAAAGTTTCAGGAGTTTCAGAGCAAGAAGTTGCCGTTTGATCCTAAGCTGCTCGAAAAAACCGTCCGGGAGCAGAAAGAGTTGGCCGCGCGCTATGCAGCCGAGCTGGTTGCGCGTCCGAACCTCTCCGGCGACGATTTTTATTACACCGGGCTGCTCTATCATCTCTCAGCCAACGAAGAGCGCACGCTTGAGTTCTTAAAACGCTTTCTTGAACAGGACAAGCAGGCGGCGGGCGAGCGACCGCAGTACGCCCGTTACATCGTCACGCTTCGCGCCGCACAAATGAATCGGTTTGATGAAGCCGAAACGGCGCTCGGCGATTATCTGCGTTTCGAGCCGCGCAAGATCAGCGAGCAGGTGACGATGGAAAACGCGCTCACGGGCGCTTATCGTAAGAGCAAACAGATGGAGAAAGCGTCCGCGCACGCCGAAGAGGCTTTCAAAGCGGCCAAGGCGTTGCAGGCAACCGCGAAGACCACCACCGCTGATCGCCTGCTTTATCTTTCGACTATTGCTCTGGTGGACATCTATCAGGAGATGAAGAAACCGGCGAGCGCGCTTCTGATGGTGCTGGAGGAAGTCCGCAAAGTCGCAATGGACGCGCCGTCTCCACGCCTGTACGTCGATGCTACGGAGAAGCTCGCCGATGTGCTCATCGAGAGCAAGCGCAAACCCGATGCCGTGAAGACAATCGAGGACGCCATCGTCTACGCGAAAGCCAGCATCGCAGCGGAGAGTCAGCGTTATGTGCTTCAGTCCTTGCAGCGCAAGCAAAAACAGTTACGCCTTCAGGGAGAGATTGCGCCGGAGATTACAATCAGTAAATGGGTCGAACAAGCGCCGGTGAAAATCTCGGATTTGCGCGGGCGCGTGGTGCTGCTCGATTTTTGGGCGACGTGGTGCGGCCCGTGTCTCGCGGCTTTTCCGCATCTCAAAGAATGGAATGAGAAGTATAAAGATCGGGGCTTGGTCATTCTCGGCATCACGAAATACTACGGGCATGGCAACGGGCGCGAGATGACGCCCGCAGAAGAATTGGTCTTTATCGAACGTTTCAAGAAACAGTATGACCTGACATACGGCTTGGCCGTGACGGAGACGGACAACAATCATCGCAACTACGGCGTCTCAGCAATCCCGACCGCCGTCCTGATAGATCGCCAGGGAGTCATTCGCCTGTTGACCACCGGCACGGGCGGCGGCAACGAGGCTGAGATTTCAGCGGCAATTGAAAAACTGATTGAAGAAAAGTGAGGCGTGAGTAAGTTAAAGAGGCTTTGGCGCGTCCGTTAGCAACAACTTGTAATCAGGGTGACAGGGAAATTATATCTGAAGGCAAAGGAGTTCAAGCGCATGGTGACCAGAGAAGATGTAGTTGCTGAAATTCAGAAAGTGCCTGATGAGCGTCTGGAAGCCCTGTATCTCATCATTAAGGATTTTGAAGGACGAAGCGGTGAGGATGAATCAAATCAGAATGTCATGGCCGCCTTGCGCCAAATAAAGATTACGGCTTCACCGGACTTCTCAATCAAAGCGAAGTTGTATAATCTAATCTTTATGAAAACTTTGCTATACTGAGAGCTGTATTTCAGGTATCGAGACCGCGCCCGCGAAGATTATGGAAGGCACGAACATCACCATCTGGGTCGCTTTTCTGGCGGGCCTGCTGTCGTTTCTCTCGCCGTGCGTGTTCCGCTTGTGCCGGGATACGTTTCGCTCATCTCAGGCGTCAGCATCGACCACTTGAAGGACGGCAACGATTCGCGCAAGAACGCGCGCCGCGCCGTCATTCTCAATTCCATCGCTTTCAACATCGGGCTTTCGATGATCTTCCTGTCGCTCGGCGCGCTGGCAGGACTTTTAGGAAAGACGGTGACGGCCAATCCCTGGTTTCGGATCATCGGGGGCATCGTCATCATCGGCTTCGGGCTTCAGTTGATGGGGCTGTTGAAGTTGGGCGCGCTCTACAAAGACACGCGCTTCTTCTCGCAGCAAAAGCCGCGCGGCATGTTGGGTTCACTGACATTGGGGATGGCTTTCGCCGCCGGATGGACGCCGTGTATCGGCCCGATCCTCGGCGGCATCATCGGGCTGGCAGCGACGAGCGGCAACTGGAAGACGGGGCTGTATCTCTCCTGCTTTTATTCGGCTGGTCTCTCCGTGCCGTTCTTGTTGACGGGCTTAGGGATTAATAAGTTCTTAGGCTTCTACACGAAATTCCGCAAGCACCTGCACAAGGTCGAGGTCGTCTCAGGTGTGATGTTGATCTCCATTGGCTTGCTGATCGCTACCAATAAGGTAGCCATCATCAATGCGTGGCTGGCTTCATGGCTGCCCAACGCGGAAGCCGTGGCCGGTAATTTGGAAGGTTCGGGCGTAGAAACCCTGCCGCCGATTGAAGCGTCCAAAGTTGAGCCTGCGCCCGAGATTGAATTGAAGGATGCTGCGGGTGCGCCGGTTCGCCTCAGTGATTTGCGCGGGCGCGTCGTGCTTCTGAATTTTTGGGCGACGTGGTGCATTCCGTGTCGCACGGAGATTCCCGAACTCAACGACATGCATCGTGAGCTTGGAGCCGAAGGTTTCACGGTCGTCGGCGCGTCTTGGAACGATTCCGTCTCGGATATTCGGGGTTTTCAGAAGGAAATCAAAGTTGATTACCCGATTTTGCTCGACAGCGAAAGCGTCGGCGATAAGTTCGGCGGCATTCAGAGTTTCCCGACGACTTATATCATTGACCGCGAGGGGCGGATTCGTTACAAGGTTTTCGGTCAACGTAAACGCGCCACGTTTGAAGCCGCCGTCAAACTGCTGCTCAACGAAACGCAGGCGACAGCCGTTTCCAGATAAACTAATTCTTGTCGGAGCTATAGAATCTCTCCGACTTCAAATTCATCTTCTCCCCGAAGCAAGGCTCAGCAGG
>JACCVS010000708.1 GCA_013698055.1 Acidobacteriota bacterium | reverse complement strand
GATGATTGTCGAGCGCGTTCAAGCCGTTTTAGTGCGGCGACGACAATTGGATTAATAGCTGGCGCGTCCTGCGGGGGAACCAATCCCAATTGCGACGCTGCTATTCCGGCGACGGGTTGCGGAACGTCGCTCTGGACTGCCGCCTCTTCAGATTGGAGTGTTGTCTCACGTGAGCGGCGCTCCTGAATCTCGCGCACCCGCTCGGTCAAATCCTTGCGCCACTGCGGGCGGGAGGAGCGCGAAACTCCTGGAAACTCAAGCAAAGTCGAGCTTGCCTGAGCGGTCGTTCGAGAGGGAATGGCTTCCGTTTCTTCCATCGTTGTATCACTTGCCTGAGACGCGGCGCTTTCCTGTAAAGTAACAACAGGTTCGACGGAAGATTTTAATGCCGGTGTTTTACATCTCGGGCAAAGGTCTAAGCCGTTGGAATAAACTGCACGGCATGAGGGACACTGCATAGAAAAAGAGCCTCCGTCTGGAGCGTTAAGTTGAATCATTATGGGGCAGGGTCGAAGCTGATAAACCCAAGCCCATTGCGGAGTCGCAGCGGATACTATCAAGGATTACTTTAAGTCGTCAACCAGAAAATATACCAGCAACTGTGTTTGAGGTTAAGGAAGGCACAAGATAAGGGAAAAGAAAGCCATGCAAAATTAAAAATGCAAAATGCAAAAGTGAGGTTGAAACCACGTTAGATAAAAGTAGTCTTCGCCTTCTTTTTGCATTTTTAATTTTGCATTCTTTAGAGCGGCTGCCTTCCGGCAAACCCTGATTCAACGTCATGCCACCATTGTAACTGGTTGCCTTCGCCTAATTGCCAACAGAGCAGGATGACTCGCCCGTCGCGGAGGGAAGGAAAATCTATCAGGCCACGAGCATGATCTTTGAGTTGAACGCCCATAGACTCTAGTTCACTGGTATTAGTGAAAAGCTCGACGAGGAGAAAAACGTAATGCGGGCCGTCGGGCATTCCTCCTCCACCCTGTTCCGCGCCTTCGGCTGCATGTCGGGCAGCGGTCTTGAAGGAAGCAAGCCGTTGATGTGTGCGTTGAATGCGCGAAAGAATATCCCGCACGGAAGGGAGCAGCGAATTCGCTTCTTCGACACTGAAAACTTTCATAAAGGCAGAATTCAGGAGTCAGAATTCAGAATTCAGAATTCAGAATAAATTAAAAGCAGTTTGCCGCCTTATTACTCTGAATTCTGACTCCTGGATTCTGAATTCTGTTTTTCAATGTTCATCGGTAACGCGGATGAATTCGGTGGACGATTCAAAGACTTCCAACTCTTCTTCCACATGCGGCTCGATAGCGACGCGAGGAATGGGAGAGGGGAATTCATCACTATGCCCATTGTCATGCGAATCAACATGGTGATTATTCAGAAAGGCTGAGGTTCCTTCATGCAACTCGCGCTCATGATAGTGCGAGCCATGCGAAATCTCCTTGCGGACTTTCTCGGCTATCTCGCCGAGGTCTATGAAATAGTCGGCTACGTCAATTAACTTCGGCGCAGTATTAGAGCGAAAGCCCGCGACTTCGACGCGGCAGCCCTTGTAGGCGACTGCATTAACAGCGTAAACAAAGTCTTCATCGCCGGAGACGAGCACCGCCGTATCGTAGCGCCCGGCAAGCGAGAGCATGTCCACGGCAATCTCGACATCGAGGTTTGCTTTGCGCGTGCCGTCGTAGAATGTTTTCAGTTCTTTATGAATCACCCGAAAGCCATTGCGGCGCATCCAGAGCAGGAAGCCTTGCTGGCGTTCAGCGCCAACGTCAACGCCGGTGTAGAAGAAAGCTCTGAGCAGGCGGCCATCGCCAAGCAGGACACGCAGGAGCTTGTTGTAATCAATATCTATGTTGTGAAAGCGCGCTGCGTGAAAAAGATTATTCCCGTCAATAAAAACTGCCACCCTGCCGCGATGCCCGAACTGCCACGAAATATTATTCGTCGGATCGAAGTTCATGCAAAAGTGTACCCCATTAGAAATGTGAAATATCAGTAAGTATCAATAGGTAGGATGCCGCTCTAATGCTTTAAGGTCAAGTGCATAGGGACTCTTTAGAGGAACTCAATCTGAAATCAGGTTGACTGTGATTAATTCGTCGGTCACTGCATCGAGGTAGATGTTGAAAGAACCGGAGGCGCGCTTGACCGTAATCTCCCATGCAAGATGAAATTCAAGGATGGATGGATCATTCGCGCGAGATACCGGGTAAATGACAAGTTCGCGGACAATAACTTCTTCGCCTTTAGTAAGAGTCAGGAGTTGCGTCGTGCCAGCAGCGTCCTTGTAGGTAAAGGTGCGATCCGCGATCTGTGTGAGGAGTTTCTCAGCCTCCCAGCGGGGACGCGTGCCTGCGCCTGCGCGTTGCAGTTGCTCGACATCCGTGATGCAGGTGCTGTTGATTTGCAGCACGCGGCGGTCGGGAGCGAAAGTAATTTCCAGTTTGCCGTATCCGCCACGCAGCGGAAAACGGAAGGGGCGCTGTTCATACAATGCTCTCTGTGTTCCATCCGCCTCATCTATGCGCTGGACGAGCGAGAGTTGTTGTGGGGGAGCGCCGATTAAAGGGCTGGCACTGGCGATAAAGCGTCGCAGGGATTCACGCGTGTTTTCTTCATTCATCGGGAGCGTGTCGCCGACTTTTGGCAAATACAAAGGTGTTCCCGTAAACGCGGGCAAGCTGCGGATGGTCGCGGTGACGGGTTGAAGCTCAGGCGCAGGGGCATTGGTGATGCCCTGCTCGGTCATGAATTTAGCCCAGGCTGTGAGCGTGGCCTCGCGCCTTTCGGTTTTTTCCGTGAGAAGCACCGGATACGGTGGCTCATTCGGGCGCGGGCCTGTGGCGTTAGGTGGAGGCGTAGCAGCGCAGGCGCTCAAGCCAACAGCGAAAAGAAGGCAGACCGCAACTCGAAAACCTATAACTTGCCGCACGCTTTTTCTTATTCGATGCATCATGAATATATTCGCCTGAAATTAAAACTATGAAAGACAGAGTGCAAAAATTCGGAGCGCGCCAGGATTATACCGGATTGGTGTTGAGAGAAAAGCCGTGTGAAGTGGTCGAAGGGTTTCTGCTGAGGGGAAATTCCGCCGCC
>JACCVS010000684.1 GCA_013698055.1 Acidobacteriota bacterium | reverse complement strand
GGATGGAATCGAGAAGCCGCGCGCACGCCGCAACGAAGGGGGCTTCACTATCGGCGGCCCCATTGTGAAAGACAAGACCTTCTTCTTCGGCGGATACCAGCGCACGACGGCCACGACGGGCTTTGTTCCGACAGCCAGCAGCCAGACGACGCTCCCGGTTGCTCTCGGCCTCATCTCAGGGCCACGAACGGCGGACAACATCGTCGCAGCCTTCAGTTCTTTGAATCCCTGCGTGAGAAACGCGGCTCTCGTCCCCATCTCAGGATTTTGTTTGACCGCAGGACAGATTTCGCCCGTCTCTCTTGCTTTGCTGAATATCACGAACCCGATCACCGGAGGCTTTCTCATCCCGGCTCCGCGCGCAGGGCTTATCAGCCCATTTAGAGATCAGGCGCAGAGCACGACCAACACTCTTCTTTTCGGGGGCAATCCGCTCGTCCGGCAACGCAATGTCTTCCCAGCCGAGTTTGAGCAGGATCAATTCACCGTCAAGCTCGACCACCGCTTCAGTGAGAAGAACATACTTAACGGGGCGTTCTTCTACGCGAATTTTCCGGGATTTGATCCCTTCAATGCGCCCAACAGCCAGGCATCACCCGCAGGACTCGTGCGCGACGACCGCAACCGGACGCTCGCTATCTCGGACGTTCACATCTTCAGCCCCCGGTTCATTAACGAAGTTCGCTTCGGCTTCTTCACGCTGAACAACACGCGCAAACTTCGCGACGACTTCGCCGCCATCACCAGCGAGTCAGTGGGGATTCCGAATCCAGCGCTCTTCTTTGACAACATTACGGCCACGCAGCGTCTCGGACAGTTCATCGGCAGAAACAACCTGGCGAACTTCTCCTTCGGCGGGCCGAACGACTCTTTCAATCGCAGAAAGCAGGAGACCTACAGCATCGCCGACAACATGACTTACATTCGCGACTCGCACACCTTCAAGTTTGGTGGTGAGTTCAAAAAATTCAAGTTCGACACGAATCTGCCGGAAGAGCAAGCCACCGAATTTGAGAAGTTCGACAACTTCACGCAGTTCCTCGCGGGTCGCGCAACGGAAGCCGATACGCAATTCGGTATCACGGACAAGAGCTTCCGCTTTCGTGATCTCTCCGGCTACATTACGGACGATTGGAAGGTCAACCGAAAGCTGACGCTGAACCTGGGCGTGCGCTACGAGTTCTTCGGAACACCGGCTGAGGCCAACGGCAGATTCGGTAATTTCGACCCTGCGCTGATAACCAACACGGAGAATCCCCTGAGCGGCTTCATCGTTCCAGCCAATGCACAGACCACAGGCTTCACCGCCCTCGACTCGGCGCTTGCAGTAACTGCCAGAGCTGACAACAACTCGACGATTAACCCGGATTACAACAACTTCGCCCCGCGCTTCGGCTTCGCTTACTCGCCACTTGATAATAACAAGATGGTCGTTCGCGGCGGCTACGGCGTCTTCTTTGATCGTCCCTCATCGGCGTTCATCAACACGGTCTTCAGCAACTATCCGTTCCTGCGCGAGATCGAAGTCACGGCACCGACGCGGCTCATTCAATTAAACACGGCATTCTCGCAGCAGAATCCCTTGCAGGGTCTCAATCAATTTCTTCCCAACCGGATTCAGCTTCTGTCCACCTCTGCCACTGGTCTCACGGCGGGCACGCTCACCTACGTCATCCGCGATAACACGGGCGTGACACGTGATGCCAACGGCGCAAACAATGCCGTTGATTTTGTTACAGGTCAGCCAACTCTCGGCAACATCGCCGAGACGTTCGAGTTTCGCGCAGTTGACCGCAACCTGCGAACGCCCTATATCCAGCAATGGAATATCGGGATGCAGTATGAGTTGTCGAACAACATGCTCATAGAGGCACGTTATGTCGGAACCAAGGGGACGAAGCTCTTGCAAGCGTCTGCTCTGAACACTGTCTTCAACCTGAACAATCCAAGCGCGCCCGACTACATTTTCAGACGCTTCAATGAAGCCTATAACGCGGCGTTTCAAGGCATTCTGGCGCGCAATCCCGGAGCCAATCCCGCCACCATTCTTCGCGGGCCGCTTCGCGCGGCTTCGACTGAGCGCGAGCGTGGTCGAGGAATCGCGTTCGGCTTCCCCAACACGGTGACGGGCGTTCCCGTTGACTTCAACCTGAGCGACCCGGCTGGAAACATCATCGGGTTTGAAGCCCGCGGAGCGCTCCTCGGCTTCAACATCCCGGAAGCTGTGCTTCTGCGATCCAATGGCACTTCCATCTATCACTCTCTGCAACTTAATCTTCAACAGCGCCTGACGCGCGGGTTGCAGTTCAATGCGTCTTACACTCTCTCGAGGTCTAAGGACACAAGTTCTGCCGACCCCGGCAGCACGTCTGGCGGCGGCAAACCGGATGTGCCCAATACAGGGTTCATCCTCCAGAACAATTCGCAAGACCCGCGGAGCAACTATGCTCTTTCGGACTTCGACCGCACGCACAGGTTCAGCCTCAGTTTCGTTTACGACATTCCCACATTCGGGTCTAACTCGCGACTTCTGAAAGGCTGGCAGGTTTCAGGCTTCGCGCAGATTCAATCGGGAACACCGTTCACGATCTTTTCGGCTGAGCCAGAGATCGGCAACGTCTCTCAGCTTACTGATCTTCGGCTCG
>JACCVS010000680.1 GCA_013698055.1 Acidobacteriota bacterium | reverse complement strand
TCTATGTCCAACAGGAGAAGACAAAAGGGTCGGCTATAGCGCAGCGTGCGCGAGACTTCACGCTCCAATTGCCGCTCGAAGCGGCGGCGATTGGCAAGCCCCGTCAGATGGTCTGTAAAAGCCTCTTCCTCGCAAGTGTCAAGATAGCGCTTGAAATCGAGCAGCGTGCGCGCCCGCGCCAGCAGCAAATCGAGGTCTGTCGGGTCTGTGATGTAACCGAGCGCGCCGACTTCCGAGCCGCGCCGCTGATCCTGAGCGTCGTTTCGGGCGGCGGTCTGAATGATAATCGGCAGAAATCTGGTCAGCGGGTTGGCACGAATCCTCCGCGCCAGCTCGTATCCATCCAATTTCGGCATCATCACGTCCGTGATAATCAGGTCGGGACGATACGCTTCGACAGCAGCCAATCCTTCTTCCCCATCGTTGGCTGTGCGAACTTCATAACCGGCCATCTGCAAGGCGACGGTCAGAAGCATCCGCTTGTCTGGATCATCGTCAACGACCAGGACGTTGAATTTTCCTATCATAAATCGCTTATTCGTCGGCTAAGGATAGTGCTTGCGCCCTGTTGCTCTTCGTGCTAGAGTGTCGCTTCTTCAGTTGTTGTCCGCGACACATAGTTTGAATGTTGCCCATCTTCAAGCAATCCGAACAGGAACTGATAAGCGCTTTGCCTCGTACTACTACCAGAGGGTGAACTCCTTACCAATTTCCGAATTTCGTTTGAGAAACAACTTTTCCAGTTTGCCATACTCGTGAACAAGGTACGGGAACGAAGGCTGAATGTAAACGCCGTCCTCTGCTCTTCACAAGAAACATAAGGAACCGAATCCCCCATGCTACCAAAACGCGCCTGCGACTTGACCGCCCATGACCGCGCCGAAATCATTCGTCAATCGGACTGTTGCAACCATCTCGACGCTGATTTGCTGACACGACTTGCGGCAAAGTCTCTGGCGACTGATTATCGCCGCCGCCGCTTCGTCTATCGCGCCGGTGATCCGGCTGATGCTCTTTTCCTGATCGCGCCTCTTGGCCGCGTGAAACTCTGCCGTGTCGAAAGCGCAACGGGACGCGAAGCCGTAATAGACATCTTGGCGGCAGGCTCACTTTTCGGAGAGTCGGCGCTTTACACCGCCGGGTCGCGCGAAAAATGCGCCGTCGCTTATGAGAATTCGCGGCTGCTGCGAATCCCTGTGGGGGATTTTAAGGATGCGATGGGGGAAAGTCGAGAGCTTTATGATTACACCTTCCGCCTCATCGGTCAACGCCTTGCGAGAGCCGAGCGGCTGATGGCAGACTTCGCGCTCGATGCCATCCCGGCGCGTCTGGAAAAGCTCCTGCTTGAATTCTCCAAACGCTATGGCATCAACGAAACCAACGGCGTGCTGATTGATATTCCGCTGCCTCATCGCGAAATCGCCTCTATCGTCGGCTCGACGCGCGAGAGCGTGACGGTGCGCTTGAACGCCATGCGCCGTGACGGTATTATTGATTTCGTCAATCGTAAGATTCTCATCAAGCGCCCGGAATCACTCGTAACTGCATGAAGAAGTGTCCGAACTGTGGCAAGCCCGCCGAATGGCAAGATAACCCGCACCGCCCTTTCTGTTCCGAACGCTGCAAGCTGATAGACTTTGGCCGCTGGGCTGATGAAGAATATCGCGTGCCCGCCGAACCCGTGCCGATGAACAACGAAGATGAAGGCGGAGGGAACGAAGGAATAAAGGCAGAATGATTAAAGCAGGATTGCTTTAGCTGAATTGCTCTTCTGTGTTACCACACTTTCCCATCCATCTCTTATCCTTCAGCCTTGCTCTTCATCGCCTCCGCCCTGTTAGAATGTCCTGACGATTTTGTCGAGGTTTGGAGTCTGGAAGAAATGCCGTCTGCTTTTTTAAGTTGCGCGCTCCGCTCAAGAGTAGCGCTAATAATTGGCGCGCTCTCGCTCCTGCTTTTTTTTGCAGCGTGCGGCGCATCTGCGCCAGGCGAGGTCGGCAGGTCGGAAACGCCAAAGGGGAGGACTGCGCCGCCCACGTCTTTTCCGATGCCGCCGACAACCACTGGCAACGGCTCGCTCAACGCGCAGAGTTTTACGCTGCTCGATAATCAACAGGCGAAGCTTTCCGATTATTTGGGGCAAGTCGTCGTGCTCGATTTCTGGGCGACCTTTTGCGCGCCGTGCGTGGAAGAAGCGCCGCACCTGGATGCGCTGCAAAAACGTTTCGGCGCGCAGGGCTTGCAAGTCATCGGCCTCAACGTGGGCGGCCCCGACGATTACCCCGGCATTCCCGAGTTCGCCGCACGTTTGAAGATCAATTACAAGCTGGGCATCCCCGAACCCGAGATGATGAACCTGTACATGGGCAGTAATAACGCCATTCCGCAAACAATCGTCTTTGACCGCAAGGGACGCATCGTCAAACATTTTGTCGGCTATGACCAAACCACCTCGGCAGAGCTTGAGCGCACAATTGAAAAAACAGTGACAAGTGGCGAGTGACAAGTGACAAGTTAAAACAGGAGCAGAAGCACACACCTTTGCTCCCGACTTGTTCTTCTTCCTCTTGCTTGTCACTTGTCACTCTTAACTCGTCACTGTTCTTATATGCCACGTGATATCCCCGTCGGAAATGGCTCGCTGCTCGTCACCTTTGACGAGTTGTATCAAATCCGCGACATCTACTTTCCCTACGTCGGCAAGGAGAATCATTCGGAAGGCCACCCGTTTCGCTTCGGCGTCTGGGTTGAGGGCGCGCTCTCCTGGGTCAGCGATAAGGATTGGCGGCGCGAGCTGAATTATCTCGATGAAACGCTCGTGACGGATGTGCGCCTCGTCAACCAAAAGCTCGATGTCGAGATCATCTCGAACGATGCGGTTGACTCACATGAAAACATCTTCATTCGCCATATCAAGCTTAAGAATACCGGAAGCATCCGGCGCGAATTTCGCCTCTTCTTCCATCAGGATTTTTACATCTCCGAATCCGAAGTCGGCGACACGGCTTACTTCGATCCCGAAACGCAGGCGCTGATTCATTACAAAGGCCAGCGGTACTTTCTGATCTCCACGGACGCACCCACGGGCGTCGAAACATTTGCCACAGGTCGCAAAGCGTTTAAGGGCGCGGAAGGCACTTGGCGCGACGCCGAAGACGGTTTGCTGAGCGAAGGCGCGATTACGGAAGGCTCCGTTGATTCCACCATCGGGCGCATCCTCACTGTCGGGGCGGGCGAAACAGTTGAGATGTTCTACTGGATCGCGGTCGGCACAACTTACAATGAGGTGTCGCTTCTTAATGCGCTCGTGCACGAGCGCGAGCCGCAGAACCTGATAGAGCGCACGAGTAATTACTGGCGCGCTTGGGTCAACAAGAACGAAACGGACTTCGGCAACCTGCCGCCGGAAGTCGTCCGCCTCTACAAACGCTCGCTGCTGGTCGTCCGCACGCAGATTGATTCCGGCGGCGCGATTCTCGCGGCCAACGATTCGGATGTCACCCTGCGCGCGACCGATCACTACAGCTATCTCTGGCCGCGCGACGGCGCGCTCGTCGCCTACGCGCTCGACCTCGCAGGCCACAGCAATTTGCCGCGCTCGTTCTTTGAGCTTTGCGGAAAGATCATTTCGCCTGAAGGGTATTTTCTTCAGAAGTATAACCCGGATGG
>JACCVS010000678.1 GCA_013698055.1 Acidobacteriota bacterium | reverse complement strand
CATCATGAAGAGGGGAACAGCGAGGCCCGCAATCAAGAGAGGAATGCCAAACACAAATCCGAGGCTGCTATCTCCGCCGAGGGTCAAGGCCAGGACTAACCCACTGATGAACAACACCAGGCCGAGCGCAATGCTAAACGAGAAGCCATAGGCTCCATCCATCGTGCGATTCGGTTTCGCGGCCTCAGTTCTCTTCGCTTCCATAAAAGTAGACTCCTTCTGAAAGAACAAGATATCGATTGGTTATGAAGGGGATGCTTTGCAACCAACGGGTGCGAATCTCTAACTTTTATGCAGCGCAAGTTACCACACGTGCGCGGAGCGCGACAAGATCAAGTCACGACTATTAACCGAACATCCTTGAGTTGCGAATTCAGGCAGCGGCGACAGCGCAATCTTTTTCGGCGAGCAGTTGCCCCACGGCCTCAATCAACTTATCAATCTCCGGCTTCGGCACATACGCTTCTGCTCCCGCATACAAGCCTTCCTGACGGTGTAACTCGTAGGCGTCGCCCGAGTAGAAGATAACGGGGACGTGCGGCGTGAGAGCGGTGAACCTCCGGCACAGATCGAGGCCTGAGCCGTCAGGCAACCTCTTGTCAAGGATGTAAAGATCAAACTCTTTTTCTTCGATGAGCCGGAGCGCATCCCTGATGCTCCCGGCTGTCACGACTTCGTAGTTTGATTGTTCGAGAAGGTGCGTGAGCATGTAAGAAGTATCCTCATGGTCGTCAACACAGAGGATACGGCATTTCGCTGGTAGCATGATGGGGGAAGCCTCCAACCAAAATTTATCTAAGTCGAAACTATCGCGATTGAGAATCCCGAGGGGAAATTCGACGATGCCCGTATTATAAACGGCTCCCGCGCCAAATACCATCGGAATTTTTTGCCCGGCCTCCTGAGAAGGAGAGAAGGCGGAAAGCAGAAGGCAGTAGGCAGTAGCACCCATCGTTTTCTGCTTACTGCCTACTGCCTTCTGCCTTCTGGCTACTGCTTTCTGCTTTTGCCTTTCTGTAGTTTGTGCCGGGGTGGCGTTGGCTGGTAAAGTATCCGTTTTTCAATAGAGAGATATTTTCATCTTTGAGGTAATCATGAGCGTTCAAATACAAACTTCTTTCGAAAACATTCTGAATCAACAGACAGACGACACCTGGGAACAGACCGTCAAGACCCTTTTGCCCGCAATCCACGAGGTGGACAAAACCGCCACGCAAATCTGGTTTCGCTTCTATCCAGTGGCGCTCCTGCGCGCGCTTCAGCAAGCGGAAGACCCTGAAAAACTGGCGGCGCAGCTACTCCTGCAAGGCAATTATTATCTGAAAGACCAGATTGATTCTTCGCACACGTTTCTCTACGGCCATCGCTTCTGGCCTGAAGTCAAAAAGGCAATTATCGAACGCGCCGCTTCGTCCAATGCGTCACCTTCCAGCAACGATCTTGCGACCGAGATACGCGAGCTTGCCAAACGCACAGCATCTTCGGTCAAAACGGACGAATCTACGCTCGTCGGCATCACAGCCGTTGCCTTGATGACGTTGCAGCAAGTCGGTATAGAAACGTTTCGAGCATCGTCCGGTGAAATCAATCTCAAAGAGCGCGTCACCCGCAAATCTCCCGAACAGATTTTGAAAGAGCGCGCGCGCGATAACAGCCAGGGATTGTTCGGCTTTCTCAAGACGATTGATAAAGATTGGACTGTCACTTACGACGAGCAGGACGAGCGCGGGCATTACAAGATGAAGAACGCGACCAATCTGGCCTATGGCGCGGCTCTCGATCAGTCGCGCGATTGGAAGGCGATTGATCCGCGTCGCACGGAAGGGCCGATTCCCGTCGAATGCCGCTCGGCTTCCTGCGGCACATGCTGGGTCGGCGTACTCGGCGGAGCGGAGAAGCTCTCGGATGTGGCACGTCTCGAAGGAAAGAACATCAAGGAGTTCGGCTATATTGTGACGGACGAGCCGAAGCCTTTGATTCGTCTGGCCTGTCAGGCGCAACTCTCCGGCGCAGTCTCCATCGTCATTCCGCCGTGGAACGGAGTTTTTGGTAAATACCTAAGCGCGCAGAAGAACACTGAGGCTGAGCAGCAGGAAGTTTCAAGCTGATAAGAGCGTCCTGTGTGACATTGGTTTTAACTTTGCGCCTTCAGCGTGAACGGCTTTCCTCGCAAAGTCACACAGAAGAGAAAGTTTCAAGGGCTAGTTACAAAATTTAGAGGGGCGAGTTTTGGCAGAGAAACCAGAACGCAGCGGTGGAGCATTGGGTGCTTCGCCGCTTTTTCTTGTGCTGGCGGCGGCGCTGCTGTGGAGCACGGGCGGGCTGTTCATCAAATGGACACAGCTTTCGGCCTTTGAGTTGACGTTCGGGCGCTCGCTGCTGGCGGCTTTAGTCGTTGCGTACTTTACGCGCCACGAAGGCTTTCGCCTCAATGCGATGACGGTCTTGACCTCGCTGCTTTACGCAGCTCTGCTTCTTCTCTTCGTCATCGCGACCAAGCTGACGACCGCCGCCAACGCTATCTTTCTGCAATACACTGCGCCCATCTATGTGCTGATTCTCGAACCACTGTTCTATAAAGAGAAGTTTCGCCGTGTGGATTTAATTACGGTCGCAGTTTGTATCGCGGGGATGTCGCTTTTCTTCGTTGGCAAGCTGCGCCCGCAGGACGTGAGCGGTAATCTGACGGCGCTGGCGTCAGGCCTCTGCTTCGCTTTCTACATT
>JACCVS010000677.1 GCA_013698055.1 Acidobacteriota bacterium | reverse complement strand
CACTCGCACCGTCGCCGTTGTATTCACGATCTCTCGTTAAAGGTTTTTCGTTGTAACTTTTCATCTATTCAATTCTTCGCGCGACGCACAGGGCTGAAACGCCGAAGGGGAAATTCATGCGGCGCAGGAAAAAGCTCTCTGCGCCGAGCACGCGACCCAGCACGCCGTTGAGCGCCGAGACGTTGATGTTATTCTCCGAGGCGGGCTTGAGGCCGGTTACTTTCATCAGAGCGCGTCCCGCTAAAATAGGCGCGAAGAAACTAATGTTAGCGTAAGTGGTGCGCTCGACTTGAAAGCCTGCGGCCTCTACTGCCCGGCGCAAACCGGGAATCGTATAACGACGCCGGTGATGGCTGATGTCATCCTGCACGCCCCACAGAAACATGAACGCCGGAACGAACAGGAGCGCGCGCCCGTTCGGTTTAAGCACGCGCCGCATCTCACTGAGACCCGCCACGTCGTCGTCCAGATGCTCCACCACATCCAGACCCGTCACCAGATCAAACGAATTGTCTTCGTAAGGCAGCTTCTCCGCTTCGCCCAGCTTAACGTTTTCAAGACCGCGCGCGCGACAGAAGGCGAGCGCCTCCTGCGAGATATCCACGCCTTCCGCGTCGCCGTACTTGCCCAAAAGCTCAAGATTAGCGCCCGTGCCGCAGCCGACATCCAAGATGCGCGGGCGCTCTGTTTCTCCAAGCTCCCGGCAAATCTTTTCGACAAAGCTACTGATGATGCGCCGCCGCCCGGCAAACCACCAGTGCGTTCCCTCGACCTCGTACATGATCGAGTAGGTGTGTTGCTGCATCTCCTGCGGCAGAGAGAGAGATTTTTCCATTTTCTTTTTAGACAGGATTAACAGGATGAGAAAGGAAACACTAAGGCCACTTCAATCTGCGTCACCTTCTTTATCCTGTGCATCCTGTAAATCCTGTCCACTGCTTTCCTGTCTTATCCTTCCGAATCCGCGCCAGCTATTCTTGTTATGCCAGCCAATCTCCACGTCATTCGCGCCAATCTCTTTCCACCATTTCTCAAACTCTTCGCGCGATATGTAAAAGGCCGTCGGCGCGACCAGGTGATCGAAGACGATGGTGTGTTGCTCGCGCCAGCCGAAACTTGAGATCGCGCTCAGGTAGTCATTGTAGAACAAATGACGCGCCAACGCAGAGCCGCGCTCGCTCCTGTTGAGCGGCCCGTAAATCAGTTTTGTTGCGGCATAAACGGCAGCAGCCGGGAGCTTTGAGACATGCAGGAGCGCGCGCTGGTTCATCCGCGAGGTCAAACGCTCGCGCAAGGGGTTTACCCAGCGCGTAATCCAGCCGTTGTTCTCCGCACCATAAACCCATGCCGAAAGATGCCCGCCCGCTTTGACTTTTGCGGCCAGCGAGCGAAAGCCTCCGCACGGGTCAGGCAAATGATGAAGCACACCAACAGAAAAGGCGTAATCAAACTTGCGAGCGAAAGGTAGTTTGTAAATGTCCGCTTGAACGACGTGAGCGTTTTCAAGATGACGCGTCGCGGCGAAAGCCGTCTCGACCGCTGCGCTCAAATCAACGCCGATGATCTCGCGTGCGCCCCAGCGAGCCGCAAGCTGCGTGTGGCGACCTTTACCGCAGCCGCCTTCAAGAATAATCTTATCTTTGAAGAAATCAGGCTCAACGGGCGCAATCCATCCGAGGAATTGCTCGTCATACTGCTCATCTTCCTGCGTGAAATGTTGCCACTGCCAGCCGAAGTTCGCCGCCGTCGCCGCCTTATCCGCCTCAATCTTACTCAACTCTGCAAAGCGCGGGACGCCGCGCACAATCGGAAAGCGTCGCGAGCAGGAAGCGCAATCCAGATCGCCCTCCAAAATCTCGTCGCCCTCCGCACGCGCCCCGGAGAGCAAGCGAATCTCGCCGCCGCAAGACGGACAAACCAGATACTGTAATAATCTCTGCTTCATGATTGAAGTCGGGAGTTTGGAGTCCTGAGGCTGGAATCAGAAGGTGCTTTTCCTTTTCGACTCCATCCCCTTGACTTCAGTTTCCTGGTTATCTCCACAACCGCGAGTCCCGCGAAGACGAAGAGTAGCGCTTGCATCGGCAGCCCATAACGCAACTCCGTGTGAAGCATTGAGCCGACGACTAGATAGTAAAGTATAACGCTTAAGACAATCGCGCTGGCGCGCCAGTCGCGCCGGAATGCCAGGTATATTCCGAACAGCATCAACGGCAGCAGCATGTATCGCAAGACGCTCTGCAACATTCCCAGAAGGTTGACGCCGAGAGCGATAATTCCGCCCTGCCACGCGAGCGGCAGACATTTCCCGCTTGTCACGTTGATTCCCGCAGTGCCCATGTAGGGCACAGGCTCGCCCGCATATTTCAACATGCCCGTCATCCTGCGCGCCATCACGCCCGCATACCAGAAGGGATGCGCTTTAATGACCGTCAGCGATTTACGCATCCGCGCACGGTCGCGTTGTAAACCATCAGGCCAGTACAACGTGAGCGGGTCATCCGGTGCTAATCCCATCTCCGCGCGCTCCTGCTCAATGACGTTAGCGTCGCCGAAGATCGCTCCGAACTCTGTAGCGCGCGAGGTTTCGCCGATGCCTTCCCACAGGTTCGTGCCGAAGCCCATTCCACCCGGCACAAAAGCATTAAACGCGCGGCTGTTACGAACGATGAC
This sequence comes from Acidobacteriota bacterium, assembly GCA_013698055.1. Taxonomy (GTDB): domain Bacteria; phylum Acidobacteriota; class Blastocatellia; order Pyrinomonadales; family Pyrinomonadaceae; genus QHXM01. The sequence goes on along the minus strand of JACCVS010000677.1, from coordinate 1,031 downwards.
AGGCGCAACCAGAAGCAATACGCCGAGTACAAACATCGCGCTTAAGCGCAAACCAACTCGCCAGCTTGCTTGCACGAAGAGGAGCAGCGCAATCGCGCACCACACACCAAGTAGCAGAGCGTTTGCGCGCAGCCAGCAGGATGCTCCCATCATCAAGCCTGCGCCCAAAGCCCATCGCCAGCTCAAACGCTTTGCCGCCAGCAGCAACATCCACGCGCCGCCCACGACGAGCCACGCGGTCGGAGAATCCGCGAGCGGTGTTGCCCCATTGAACGCGAGCAGCGGCGACAGCGCAGCCAGCACTCCCGCCACCAGCCCCGCGTGCCATCCGTAAGCGGTCGCACCCACGCCGATAATCAAAAGAACGAAAAGCGCGTCGAGCGTCAACTGAATACTCTGGACGACGAGCACAGACCTTGTGCCAGTCAGGCTGTAGATGAAAGCCAGCCACAAAGAATATCCCGGCGGATAAACGGCGGCGGTCGCGGCTCGTGGACTGCTCAAAGCATCTTCAACCCAGAAAGCATTCGCCTTGCCGTCGAGTATGTCCTGCGCTTGATCATCAAAAATCGCGTAAATTCCGTGAGGAAACCACGCGGAGTTCGCGATGTGCTGAGTGATGAACTGAGCCGTCAGAAAGCGAACGGTGAAGGCCAGCAGAACAACCGCGAGACAGATGAGCGCGCGTCGTCGCGTCTCTCGCGAGATGTTTCCGAAAGGCCAACTCACGCGCCCGGCTCCCGCTCGCGGCGAAACCACTCGACGAAGCGTTTGATGCCGTCTTCGATCTTCGTCTGCGGGTCGTAGCCAAGCAGTCGGCGAGCCTTTGCGACATCAGCGAAAGTCTGCGGCACATCGCCGGGTTGCATGGGTTGGCGATCAACAACAGCGTGCCGGTCAAGCTCTTTTTCAAGGAGCGCGATCAATTCGTTCAATTCAACTGTCTGCGATTCTCCAAGATTAAAGACTTCGTAATCGCTCCGGTCGTAATCAATCGCGGCGCGCACGCCCGCGATGATGTCGTCAATGTA
>JACCVS010000671.1 GCA_013698055.1 Acidobacteriota bacterium | reverse complement strand
CCGCCGTGCCCGTTGCCCTTGGCGACGCCGTGGATGCGCGCCCGCTCTTCATAATTCGAAACGGCGCGAGTGAGCAAATCGCGCAGCCGCTTCAATCTCTCGGCAGTCGAGCGCATTTCAAGCAATTCAAGTTTAACTTCCGTGTCCAATTCCATCGCCGCCGCGACGAGGAACGAGAGACGCTCCGGCTCGGTCGGCGGCAAATCCGGCAGGCTGGCGCGCTCGTCGTTGATAATTCTCACGGCGCGGGCGATTCGCATGAACAGTTGTGAGACTTCTTCCGCGCGCCCATCCAGAAGCTCCGCTTCTTCTCCTTCTTCGTCCTCAAAAAAGCTGACACGTCCTACCAGATATGCATCGCCACGATCCACATAGGATTCCAGACGATAGCGAATCAAGCCGATGGTCAGGATGTTAGAACGATGGTCAGGCAAGGGCTGGACTTCCGTCACCTCCGCGACGCAGCCGATGTGTCCGGGGGCGGGAATGTCTCCGCCGGATTCGGTCGCGTCGAAGTAAGAGAGTCCGAACAGGCTATCGCCCGCACGAATGTCTGAGAGCATTCGCTGGTAGCGCGGCTCGAAAATATGAAGCGGAAGCGGCACGCCCGGAAAAAGGACGAGAGGCAGCGGGAAGAGCGGCAACTCGCGGATGCCGCGCACTTTGTCTGAGGCTTCAGTCATTGGAAAATAGTGACGAGTGACGAGTGGCCAGTGACGAGCAAGAAGTTTTTAACTTGTCACTCGTCACTGGTCACTGGTCACTGTAGTTAAGGCGTTCCGTTCGAGGGCATTCAAGGCAGCGGCTGTCGGCGCGTGTTCATTCCCGGTTGCCGCTGCTGACGCTTTCTCTTTCGCGTCGCTGTGTTGGATTTTCTGTGCGATGAGTTCGAGAATCTTGTCGGGCTGTTCGTTACTCAGAGCCTGTCGCTTTGCTTCGATGACGAGTTCGGCGATTTCATGCGCGCGATGCTTGTAGCGGTTGTCGCGGGCGATGAGGTCTTCGATAATTCGTCGTTCGCGCTCGTGGCGCGGGGCCTGTGCGTCCATTCCGGCGGCAACGGCATATTCGACGGGCACGCTCTGGTTGCGAACCATGACGTGGAGCGCGTTTGTTTTCTCACGCGCTTCATCTCTCATCCGATTGATGGGAAGAAGCGAGTTCTTGAAGCCGAGTTGCCCGCGCAAATTAATCTCGATTATTGGCGCTGGTTGTTCATCATTCGCGTCGTGCTTACGCGCCTCGCGCTCGATCATCTCCATTACCCCTGAGTACACAGTCTCAGCGTCCTCCGCTCCTGAAACGTCGAACGAGAGACGCTGGAACGGGCGCTGCACATATTCGCTGATATGCTCGGCCTTGATGTTATGCTCGTCGTCAACTTCGACGAGAAACGCGCCGCGCTCTTCTTTGTACTCGTCAATCGAGGTGGGTTCGAGCGAGCCTGGATTGAACGCCCAGCCATCCAGATCGAAACGCTTGTGCGTGTGGCCGAGCGCGACGTAACCGATGAGTTCCTTCAACTCTTTCAGCTTCGCCACCGGGACTGCCGGGATGGGGCGATTGGTTTGCCCCTCAACATCCGTATGGAGCATCAGGATGTTGAAGCGGCCTTCGGAGCGTGCGTTGCGGAGCGCATCGGCCAGAATGGGAATCGCGGCGGTAGCAGATGCCCCGTACCAGTGAGAGCCGATGATGCGCGCATCCTTGATGTCTATGTAAGAGCCTGTGCGCTCCTCTTCATCCCAGGGCACAAGCGCGAGGTGGCCTTCCTCATCGCGTGTCGGCTCAAGCAGCTTGATGAATCCCCATCCTGAGAGCGAGCGCATCCAGCTATGATCGGAGATGGCATCGCGCTGGTCGTGATTGCCTTCGATAGCGACGACGGGAATTCCGGCTTCCTTCAATATCTCAAGACCGGCAATCGCGTGGTTCATCGCCTGCGGGTCGATGTTGCGGCGGTCGAAGAAATCACCCGCGATGAGCATGAAATCAATCTTGTTCGGGATAGCGTGGCTGGTAATCACGTCATACCACGCGCGGAAAAAATCCTTTGTGCGCTCTTCCAGATTATAGCGGCGACAGCCCAGATGTATGTCTGCGACGTGAAGGAATTTCATATACAGACATTATACGCGCTAAAGGCAGAATCCAGAATCCAGAAGTCAGGAGCCAGAATAAGAGGCTGAAACTGCTTTTGTTTTTATTCTGGATTCTGGCTCCTGGATTCTGCTTTTGAAAAAGATGAAGCCCCTGCGACTCAGGGCAAGAGTCATTTGGGAGCAGGGGCTTCTTGGCTCCGCGCTGCGGGAGGGGATTCCACTTGCGCGGGGCGCTGCACGGCCTCTCATAAGGGGGTGAGTGGCCGAAAATCAATTTGATAAAGAACCACCGGGAGCCGGGCAATTGATGAGGAGGCTGCCCAACTCCCTTTTTCTGTTGCGCTCGGTGCGCCAGAAAGCCGACGAATTTTCAATAAAATGCACTGCGCTTTGCTCACGCTCGTGTTTGTGACGCTGGCGGCTGCGATCTTTTGCCTCCAACTCACCCTCAAAAGTTAAATCAGTTGAGGACAGGCTCGGGCGCGATTCGTCGCAGGACTGCGAGCAGTTGCTCAATCTCGAAAGGCTTGTTCAGAAATTCATCCGCGCCGTTTGCGAAACAGGCAACTCGCATTTCTTCGTTTGCTGCCGAACTGATGATCAGCACCTTCGAGTTCGGGAGACGATCTTTCAAATATCCAAGAATCCGCAAGCCCACCTCCGGCGAATCAATCGCAGGCGGCAAGTGTAAATCGAGGATCGAGACAGCCGGTTCATAAATGGTCGCGCGGCGAATTGCTGATGCCAGATCGTGCGCCGTCATCACTTCGTACTCGTCACACAGCGTCCAAAAGAGTTGCTGCGTGATAGCTTTATCGTCATCTACAATCAAGACTCTGGGCTTCACCTTGATATCCTCCTTGCTTGTTGCAGATGCATTGCAAGGTTCATACCGCGCTTTCAATGCAAGGAGCGAGCTATGTTCTTTTTAAGGAAATCGCGGAGCGTATGGCTTTAAGCAGATTTGCAAATCCGATGGCCTGCGCAGGGTCAGCCGGGAGTGTCCACAAGAGATAACTTAACAGCTATGAGGTGTCTACGTTTGTAGACAGATTTAATGCCCTACTATAGAGATGGAGCAGAGAAGTGGCTTATTTGCGGAGGGCAGGCGCGTCCGGCTCGGCTATGCCAAGCTCATGGATGAGACGGTGCAGGTAGGAGCGGCTGATGCCGAGACGCTTGGCGGCAGCGACCTTGTTGCCGCCTTCGGTCTTGAGCGCGGCGGCAATAATTCGGTGCTTGAGCGCCACCATCGCGCCTTCGAGCGTCGTTTCATCTGTGACCGCAGTATCTTTCGGCAACGCGCGCTGCATCTTCTCCGGCAGAAACTCACAGCCCAGCCGCGAGCCTGCGGTCAGCACGACCAATCGCTCGATGACGTTCTCAAGCTCGCGCACGTTGCCCGGCCAATCGTATTCAAGCAGGGCTTCAATCAACTCCGGGTCAAGCTCAGGTGATGTGCGCTTGTGCTTCTCCGCAGCTTTGCTGGCGAAGTGCGCCGCGAGCATGGTGATGTCCTCCGGACGTTGGCGCAGAGGCGGCAGAATCAGCGGTATGACGTTGAGGCGGAAGAAGAGGTCGCGCCGAAACCTGCCCGTTTCGACATCTTTCTCCAGGTCGCTATTACAGGCGGCGATTAAGCGTATATCAACTTCAATCGTTTTTGTTCCACCGACTCGCTCAAAGGCTCGCTCCTGAAGCACACGCAGCAATTTGACCTGGACATTCGGCGTCAACTCGCTGATCTCGTCCAGAAAGAGAGTGCCGCCGTCTGCCAGCTCAAACCGACCTTTTCTCATTTGCGCCGCCCCGGTGAACGCCCCTTTCTCGTGGCCGAATAATTCCGATTCGATGAGAGACTCCGGCAGTGCGGCGCAACTGACCGCGACAAACGGCTCGCCGGCGCGCGTGCTCTCTTCATGAATGGCGCGCGCCAGCAACTCCTTGCCCGTGCCGTTTTCGCCCGTGAGCAAAACTGTGGCGCATGTCTCCGAAACAGCGCGAGCCTGTTTGAGCGTCGCTTCCAGCGCCGTGCTTGCGCCGATGAGATGAGCGAAGCCGCGACTTCCCATCAACTCCGAGCGCAGCCGGATAATCTCCTGCTCCAACTGGTGCGCGCGCGCAGCCTGGTGAACAATGTGCAGAACCTCTTCCGGATCGAAAGGTTTTTCAAAAAAACCGTAAGCTCCGCGACGCACGGCTTCGAGCGCAGCCTTTTTCGCCTCGCTCCCCGTGACGACGATGACGGGAACGGACGGGCGCATCGCACGCGCTGCCTCGACCACGGCTAAACCTTCGCTGATCGCGTCAAGCGCGGGCGGCAGGCGCAGGTCACTCAACACAACGTCAATACGCTCGCGCTGCAACTGCTCGACGGCTTCTTCGCGCGTTCCGGCTTCGAGCACGCGATAGCCGTCAGTAAACGCCCAGCGCAACCCACTGCGAATAACCGGGTCATCGTCAACGACGAGAATCGTCATTTTTGCCTGGGTTTGATCGGTCATAATTTCTGCACAGTGAGCGTGTCAGAACCGCAAGGTGTGGCGTCAAAGCGCACAACAAGGAAGGGCTTTGATTACCCGACGCTTTGACCCCGGACGCTTGTTTATTCGTTTCTTGACTGGAAAGCTGATGAAGACAATCATCAGAAGCGTTTGTTGGATTTTGTAGTCGTCATTTGGCGCGACTATTTTTCCCGCCCGCTTCCGTGATCGTGCCCGATGGTAGCACGATGCGAAAGCAAGTGCCAGAGCCACGTTTCGACTCGACCTCGACGCGCCCGCCGAGCGCGTGGATGAACTCGCGGCAGGTGTAAAGGCCAAGCCCGACGCCTTTCTGCTTGGTCGTCGCGAATGGATGAAAGAGCTTTGTGCGCTGAAACTCTTCCGTCATTCCCGGCCCCGTATCAGAGACGCTGAAAAAGACGAAACCTTCCTCAGCCGCGCCAGCCGAGACAATCAACTTCCCCCTCGTTGCACCCATCGCTTCAATCGCGTTCAGCGCCAGATTCTCAAACACCTTTTCGATCCGCTCATCATCCGCCACCGCCACAAGCTGTGAAGGCAATTGAATATCTATCTCATGCATCGCGGCGGCAGGCTCAGCCGTGCGACCGAGCGCGCGGCGGATGACGGGAACGAGGTCAACCGGGCGCGGGCGTTTGAACTCTCCGCTCAGGCTTCTGACAGGCTCGCTCAGCCTGGCGACGATGCTCCCGAGTTGTGAGGTAGCATCTCTGAGCGACTGCATCGCGTCGGCGCGAAAATCTTCGTTGTGAAACTTCTGTTCCATGTTACTGACGATGAGGGTCAGCGCCGTGATGGAGTTTTTCAGATCGTGCGTCAGCATGGCTGAAAGACGGATGAAAGACTCAAACTGTTTTGACTCTGCCTTGAGCGCGATCTGCTCTTTTAAGCGGTCGCTCATGGCATTGAAAGATTCGGCCAGCAGGCGCGTTTCGTCGCTGGAGCGCGCTTCGATGCGCTCGTCCATCCTACCCCCGGCGATTGCCACCGCGCCCTCCGTAACGCGCTTGATGCTCTGCGCCATGCGACGCAGGAAGAGCGACAACATGACGACTGTCGCCGTTCCGATTAAAGCGATCAGGCCGATGCTCAGCCAGCCCGGCCAGCTTAACGGGCGCACGGCTGCCGAATAATCGCCTGCCACGAGGATTGAAAGCTCAAGCGGCGCGAGCGGCTGATATGCTGCCAGCCAATCATCTCCACCCGATGACTCGTAAAATCGCCAGCCGCTCTGGCCTTCATTCATCGCATCCATCAGCGGCTTGAAGGAAGGCGACATCCCCGTCATCACAGGTTGATACCTGAGCGCATCGTTTGAGTGGTAAACGGCAGTGCCCGCGCGGTCAAGCACGACGACAGCTAGTCGGGGCGAAGATTGTGCCTCCGAAGCCTGCGTTTGTGGAAGATCAGCGACGCTGTTGACCGCATCAATGAGCAAGGCATCGAGCTTGAGTTCGACGATGAGCGCGCCGCGCCGTGCCGCAGCGCTTTTTTCTTCGGTGAAGACAGGAATCGTATAGCGCACGATTGAGCCAAAGTTTCCCAGCGTGATGCCCGAGCGCAAAGGCGTTTGTTCTCCGATTGACCAGACGCGCTCGTCCAGTCGGCGGCTTTCAGACAGAAAATCCCGTGTTTGAAAATGCACCTGCGCGCCGTTAGCGCTTTTGCTTGATTCGGCGCGAAACAGTGGTCGTTTCTCGCTATCGAGGCACGTTACGGCCAGATAATATTTCTGGCCGCTTTGAATGAACGCTCGTATTTCTCCCTGAACATCCTTCGGGATGTTACCGTCTGGCCGGCTTTGTGATGGGGACTCTGCCGAGATGTTGACAGGTGTTGCGGCGCTTCGACCGGGTTGTGATTGATTGCTACTCGCAGCGGCAACCGTTGGTTGTGTCCCTTCGCCGCGCACGTAATCGCGCAGGGCGGGCGAGCGCGCTAAAACTGCGAGAGCATCCTCGCGCTCGCTCAGGCGGGCGTTCACGTCACGGGCAATCGCCCGCGCCTCACGCTCAACCTCGCCGCGCAAACGGGCTTCAATCGC
>JACCVS010000646.1 GCA_013698055.1 Acidobacteriota bacterium | reverse complement strand
AACTCGCCGTGGACGAGCAGGTCGAAGGCTTCGGCTACGTGATGGGTTTGCGCCCTCAGCGCTTCAAGAACATCGTTGACCTGATGAAGCGGCGCATCGAACCGACGTTCCGCTCACTCGCGACCGCCGGGTTTCACCTCGCGCACAACTACCTCCTGCTTCACACACAGGGTTTTTGTTACCGCGACATCTCATTCGGAAACGCCTTCTTCGACCCTGACACGGGCGATGTCTTGATCTGCGATTGCGACAACGTCGCGCCCGACGGCAAGGGTGTGCTCGGCGTCCTCGGCACGCCGCGCTTCATGGCTCCCGAAGTCGTGCTTGGCACGGCTGTTCCAAGCACGCAGACGGATTTGTTCTCGCTTGCCGTCCTCATCTTCTATATGCTGACCGTCTCGCACCCGCTCGAAGGCCAAAATGAAACCGAGATCAAATGCTTAGACCTTCCGGCGATGAACAAGCTCTATGGAAGCCATCCCGTTTTTATTTATGATCCTGCCGATGACTCGAACCGGCCTGTGCCCGGCATCCACGATAATGCCCTCGCATTCTGGCGCATCTACCCTCAATTCCTGCGCGACACTTTCACGCGCGCCTTCACCGAAGGAATTCGCAACGCGACGAACGGGCGCGTCCGTGAAAGCGAATGGCGCGGACAGATGATTCGCCTGCGTGATTCGATCATCTATTGCTCGCACTGTGGGCTTGAGAATTTTTACGACGCAGACAAACTTAAAGCGACGAATGGCAATCCCGGCCTGTGCTGGTCGTGTGCCGTGCAACTCATCTTGCCGCCGCGCATCCGCATCGGCAATCAGGTCGTGATGCTCAACCACGACACGCAGCTCTACCCGCATCACACCGATGACGACCGGCTCTATGATTTCAACAGCCCCGCCGCCGCCGTCTCGCGCCATCCGACGGATGCGAACGTCTGGGGCTTGAAAAACCTGAGCGACGGCAAGTGGGTCGTGACGACCGCCGACGGCGAGGTGCGCGATGTTGAGCCGCAGCGCAGCGTGACGCTCGGGGTCAAAACCCGCATCCAGTTCGGCAAAGCGGAAGGCGAAATTCGCATTTAACTTTCTCAAGCCTTTAACCCGTCAACGATGCGCAGCACATCAAGATGCTTCTTCTCGAAAAGCGCGAACATGGGAACGAGCTTCGCTTCGAGCGCGCGGCGGATTATTTGGAATCAGATGTTCAGTAGAGCGTGCCTAGGTACTATTCACTTGAGCGAGAAATCGTTCGATTGCGAAAGTGCTGATCTGCCCGCAAGGTCCGCTGAAGTTGAAATCACATCCATGTGTAGCCCAAGGCAAAATCAAGAGCAGATGACGCCTCCCGCTGCGCTCCAAAGCTCCCGCTAATCGCTCGCTTTGCACGCGCGAGACCAACTCGTCGCGCCCGCCGTGGATCAGCAAGGTTGGAGGAGTGTCGTCTCCGATGAAGTTGATTGGTGAAGCAGCATCGTACTGTGACAGCCTCTGGTCAGGATTTCCTCCCAGATACGCTTCCAGCACTCCGCGTGAATCAATCACCGCAGGATTCTCTGGATGCGCGTAAGAGTAAACCAGATCAGTTGGCCCATAAAGAGAGACTACGCCGCGAATCGAAGAATCATGAGCGAGATAAGCGGTCAGAAGCGCGAGTTGTCCGCCTGCCGATCTGCCCAGCAAAGTGAAACTCTGCGGCATTAGATTTAGTGCTGCCGCGTTAGCCTTCAGATAGGCGATTGCTGCCTGCACATCCTCAAGAGCCGCTGGAAATGGGTTTTCCGGCCCGAGCCGGTAATTGATGGCAGCGACCGTATAACCTCTGGCCGCCAGATAGCTGTTGAGCGGGGCGAGTTGCGCGCTATCTCCACTTTGCCATGAGCCACCGTGGATCACGACTACGCATGGCGTCGGAGGATGCTCACCCGATCCCTGAAACAGATCCAGAGTCAGAGACTGATTATCTCTAACGACGTAAACCAACTGCTTCCGGCTAACCGGCGATAAGGGAGTACCCAGGATCAGGTCACGCACGGACAGAGGCGTTGACCTCGTTGGCGCATCGGTGTTTGACCGAACAGGCACTTCACCGAAAGCATTGCTAAGCTGCGCCGGTAATCTACGTGCGACTGGAATGGAACGGAAGATTGGAGTGAGAGCTAATAATGCTGCCGCGATACCAGCCACTGCCCCGATGCGCCCCATTTTCGATGCTCGCCAGCCGGGAAGCAGCGGCACGAGTGCGATCAATGCCAGGAGATGTCCCCATTCGGTGACACCTATCGCCAGCATCCATAACCGAGTCGTGGGTGCTGGCAACACTGCGAGCAAACTCACCAACAGGCTCAAGATACCGATGCTCAGGCGCGCGATAGACAGCGTTTTTCTTAAGATAAACTCTTCTCCTGCTTCACTGTAATACTGTGTGACTATCAACCATCTAAGCGATGACCCAATCCGCAATAAGCTATATTACGTTTTCAATGTATGAGTTTTTGCGCGGCGAATAGTTGGCGATTTAATAGCACATACCCAGACCCATAGTATCAAGACCGCCTGCAATGGGAGGCGCAACCAGAGAAGCCAGTCGGGAAGAGGCGTGCCGGAAACACCTAGATGGTTCACTGCCATGTAAATGTTAGCGGGAAAGACTGCTATGAGAAGCGCGATCAATCCGTATCCGGCGATTCTCCGTGACCGGGGCAAGAGCACGCCAATTCCACCCGCAATTTCGCACACTCCGCTGAGATAGATCAGGAACAACGGAGAAGGCAGAAATGGCGGCATGATCTGCATGTATGCCTGCGGACTCAGGAAGTGCATTGCTCCTGCGATCACGAAGAAAAGCGAAAGCAGGAATCGAAGTATCGTCATAGCTTGCCTGGAGCTGGCACACATCTATGCCTTAAGCAGCGGGCAGATGATTGCCGTACACTTAACTATCGCTTCGCAATCGGCGATGCGACCACCGCCGTTGTACGAAGCAAGCATGTTATACAGGTCACTTTACAGGATTGTCCGGTAAACAAAAACGATTCCTCTATCTGCCAATCACGGCGTGTTGAATTGCGAGGCGCTGAGCGCGCCTGATAAATAATCATCGTGCGCGAAAATGTTTCCCTTCCCAAATCATTGTCGGCTTGATAATCTCTAGGCTCATGAATGAAGATGAATTAACTACCGATTGGCTGGCAAAGGTTCCGGTCAAAAAGAGGATGAGCAAGAAATACCCTGCGAGACTTTTGAAAACTCTTTCGTGAAAGGCAATAAATGAGCGATAAAGTAATGGAACAGATACAACCAACTGCTTTGGCAATCCGGGTGAATACCACTCTCTCTAATGATCCGTGTGCTTTGTGTAGTCAGCCCACAGACCCGACCGGGATTGATCTATACTTAGCGGAGAAGTCCGCCCTTGTTTGCCACGCCTGCGGTCTCCTGCACGCGCCGGCGCTGGCCCGTTTGCTTGACCTGGTGAGTGCGGCCAATACATTTGTCAGAGCCGAGTATGAGATGTCCGGTGTGCAGACAGACGAAAAACATCTTTAGGGCTTGCACCATCATTGCTATAAGACAGCCCTCGACAACCGAAGTTTCATCTAACACTTACTCGACAACGGAATTGACGACCCTCCGCTGTCTATCAAGCAGCCGCTCCTAAGCGGAATCACTCAAACCCAGAGTGCGAGACAGCCGTCGAGGCAGTTCCAGCAGTCATGTTGCCAGATTTTTCCAGCCGCAATAGTTAGGGTTCAACAATCAATTTCCATCTCAATATATTAAGACTGCGATAAGCTTTTGCTACATGACCTGTGAAAGTATGCTGCCGGTCTTATCTTGTCATGAGGATGTAACGCGCGTGCGCGATAATGATTGGTGCGAACATGAGAAAAGGGGTGGGGAGAATGAATCATAGTCAATTCGTCGTGCGGGCGGGCGCGAAGGTGCGCCTGAAAAATTATGATTCCGGCTTCACCGGAAACTTCACGGTCGAGCAGGACGCCGAAGAAAGCATCGGGAAAGATTCGGCGGAGTTGGCGAAGTATCAGGATATTCTGCTGGCGCACGAGACCTATGCGGTACTGACGCTTTTTCAGGGGATGGACAGTGCGGGCAAAGACAATACCATCAAGCACGTGCTGTCGAGCGCCGACCCGCAAGGCTGCAAGGTCGCAATGTTCGATAAGCCGTCAGAGAAAGAGTTCAA
>JACCVS010000615.1 GCA_013698055.1 Acidobacteriota bacterium | reverse complement strand
CCAGCCAGACTTCGGCATCACATCGGAGAAGTCGTAAAACTTCAGGTCTGCGCTCTTGAGCAGCTTGGTCAGGAGAATTATCTGCCCCGTGTGCATGGAAAAGTGTTCGACGACATGAAAGACGGCTTCAAGCACCGTCACGTCATAGCCCTGAATGTGGTGCTCATCCAGAACGCGGGAAGGATCAAGAGCGGCAAGCGTGCCGTCAACTTCGGTGAGCGTTTGCCTGAGCAGCGCCAGCAGTTCCGCTCGCGGAATTATCGTTTGCTCATCAAACTCCTGCTGGCGCACGCGCCCGTCCGCTGAACCACCGATGCCGCTCACAATCCACTGCCGCGCGTTCCCTGTCAGATGCAGGAGCAGATTTCCGATGCTGTTGGATTCGGGGTTCGCGCGCCGCCAGACCTCTTCATCGCTTAATTTCTCAAGGCAGCGCTCTATCTTCGGCAGATAATCGTCGCTCAGGAGCGATCTCGCTTTAGCAATGAATGTTTGTGCGGCATCGTTCATTTGTAGAATCATTGGGCGCAATCCAGCCGGTTTCGCCTCGAATCATCACGTAATTGCGCGATGCTAAATTCTCAGGCGCGTCTGTGTCAACGATATTTCGGGATGTTCTTTGAAATGCTGGTGCTGAAAAGGAAAAGGCGGGAAGCTCTCTACTTTCGTTCTCAGGGGCAAGTGAAGTTTATAAAGGATTTTTGAAACGAAGAAGGGCAATCATGAAAGATTGCCCTTCGAGTTATTCGTCCATTGCTTGTTTTGGTCAGCGCCCGGTCGAAATGGTGTAGCCGTCGCGCTCCGTTTGTCGGAAAAGTTTTACGCCTCGTTCGGTTGCGCGGCTGGCTCCGGGAACAAGTTCTGGATGTTTTGCAGCGCGCGTGAGGTCTCGGTGCGGCGCTTCTGCTGAAACTCGTTCACCCAGGTTGTCACAGTGCCGACCATGTCGCGTGCGGTTTCCTGTGCTGTTTTCTTGACGTTTTGAGGTTGTTCGCTCGCACTTTGCAGGCGAGTGCGCTCTTCGCGCTTGATCACTTTTATCGGGGTTTTCTTAGTCATGATGACCTTTACTTTCTTTCTGACGATTACTTTTGCTTTCTCTCTTTAACGAATTTTGTCCCGCAGAGTTCATTTATTATTCGCTTGAACGTCCGGGCGCTCTTTTTCTTGCAAACGTGAGGCCATAATCATTGGAATCTTTGTCAGAGACGATTTGACCTGCTTCTACATCTATTAGACGCCCGTTCGCTCAAAATGGACTAAAGTTTTTGTAATAGAGATAGGGGGAATGGCAGTAACCGATAGCACGCCTGTGGCTTTATTGCGTACATTCCCGTTTGAAGGCTTGTCTGATTTCGGACAACCCGGTTGAATGCTTCGTCTCCCTTCAAAGCTCCCTGCCAATGGAATTGTTATCAGGTTTATGTTGTCAGGGCTTTCAACAAGGGTTGGGTAAGCTAAATCGCTCATCTCAGCTATCGCCCTTTTAGTCTTCCGTCTTCAACCTTGATCTTCAGTGGTTAGCATTCCAGTCCTTGGGAATGAACTCTACGGCGATCACCTCGCCGTCCGTCTGCCCTCCGGTAATCTTCGCCGGACGATAGGTCAGAAGAATCGGGGTGGACTGTGCGCGCTCGCCGCACGTCACTTGTCCCCTGACATCTGCGGTGTACGTGACAAATCTGATGTTATTGAGCGAGTTGTTACGAAAACGAAGCGTGCGTGCCCCGCTTTCGATGATGAGCACAACGCCATTCTCCTCGCATTCAACGCGGACGAGCATTCCGCAAACCTGCTCGCCCGAAAACCGCAGTTTCTTCAATTGTGGCCCCGGCTGCGGCGCGTCGCATGGCTGAAGAACACCGGGCGGTGTTTCCTCTCTGGCGGCCTGAGCCGCGACTTTCTCGTTCGAGTCTTTGATGCGGGCGAGATACGATTCACGGGCAGCGACCGACGCGAGCAGTGATTGCGCCTGAGCGCGCATGTGGGCGCTCGTGCTATTGAGGACAAGTGAATCAAGAACTTTGCGTGCGTCATCGAACTCTTCCTGCCGCGAATAAACCTGAGCCAGCAGCAGCGGGTATTCCTGTCTTCGCGGTGAAAGACTGATGGCCTGCTTGAGAAGCGCGATTGATTCATCCAACTGCTCTTCCCTCACCAGATTTATGAAAGCCAGCAGGCGGTAACTTTCCGTAAAATTCGGTGCCAGCTCAATTGCCCTTTTCAACTCGGCGCGCATCAGTTGCGCCGCTTCAGTTGTGTAATAACCCTCGACGACACCATCTGACCCAATCCCTTCACGGCTTAACACATAGGCGTAATAGTAATGCACCAGATAGTTCTGTGAATCGCGGCTGGCCTGTTCCAGATGCTTCTTCGCTTCATCGAAACGGTTTTGCCGCATATACAGCACACCGAGCGAGGCGTGCGCT
>JACCVS010000613.1 GCA_013698055.1 Acidobacteriota bacterium | reverse complement strand
ATCGTTGTCCGCGAGAAAACGATCTTCTACTTCCGCTCGCTCAGCTTCAGACAAATCGCCCAGCAGGAAACGTTTCAATAATTCTTCGTTGCCTAAGTCAGTATTCAAAACTTGGAATCCCCGTTGACAAGTGGCGAATGAGGCGATTTCATTTCAACCTTCTTCAGACTTTTCCAGACAATCGCCGACGCATTTTTCGAGTTGCAGGCGAATTCGATGCGCGCGAATTCTGAGAGCGTTGAGCGGTACCCCCAATTTTTCGGCGAGTTGCCTTCGTAATTTGATCTTGTCGCTTCTCTCTGCCCGGTAATAATCGAGGATCAGAGTACGGCTTTCCGAAAGCAATCCTTCAAGGCAGGACTCGAAACACTCAACTCGTGATGAGTCTACCGGTGAAGAGTATTGGCTCTCAGCGCGCAGCTCTTCAAACGCGCCTCGTGCCCGCTCTTGTTCTTTCAGAGCTTCCAGCCAGACGAAACGTGCCATGCCACCGACATAATCGGAAAGATTGCGGATAGCTTCGCCTTCATCAATCTTTCTCGCGAGCCGGTTGAGCGTCTCGTCGGTAAGCTCCTCCGGAGTCGCACTTCCCCGCCACTCAAAGAATCTCACCAACTTGCGGCGCAGGATTTCATATTGCTCTCCCGCTCGCGCCGGGTCTTCGTCGAGCAGGGACAAGAATCTGCGAAGACTCTGCTCCGTCAAGACCCAATCTTTCTTCTTGCGAGGAAGAGGTTCCATGTTTCTACAGATCGATGCCAGAACCGCCTGCCGCAAGCGGATAGGCCTGACTCGGACTCGGAGCTACGCAGCCTGATTCATTTCCATTCGCCCTGCATGGTGAAAGCCGCCCAGTAGTAAGGCGATTGCCAGCGCTTTTGTTTCAACATCTCCAGTTGCGCCGCTCTCAGTGCCGCTCCCGGCGATTTTCCTTCCTTGAGCATCGCCTGGTAAAAACTTCCCATCAGCGTGGCGGTCGCCGAGTCATCTACTTTCCACAAACTCGTTCCGACGCGCGACGCGCCCGCGTACATGAAACCTCTTGTCAGTCCAATCAATCCCTCGCCTCTGATCTCTTTGCCGAGTCCGGTCTGGCAGGCGCTCAACATCACGAGGTCGGCGGGTAAATTGAGATTGTATATTTCATTCAAGCGGATGAACCCGTTTTGCGGTTGTCCCTGTTCATCTACGAGAGATAGCACGAGGGCTGACAACTCCGGGCGCTGGCTATCCAGTAAGCCATGTGTGGCGAAGTGCAGAATGCGGTACTGCGCCAGTTCCGGGCTGAGTGCAGTGGCCCGGCTTGCCTGAAAGTTGAGCGCGGACATTCCCTCTCCGGCGGGCACAGCCGCCAGAATAGCCTCTGCTTCACGCCGGGAAAAAGACAGGCGTGGCAAACTCAATCCGCCTTTGCCGGGTGCCGCCACTCTGTTTGAGGCGACCGCAGGCGTCAGGATAACACCGGGTGGGACACCGCCCGTCTTGCCTCGCGATGGTGTGGCGGCGGCAGATTCATTTTGTTGCCGGGTTCCTTCCCGCAATTTCACTCGCGCATCATCTTTGTCAAACACCGGATCGGCCAGTACCGCAATCGTCTTTGGAGCAGCACGCCGCCCGGAAAGCTCTTTCCGCAACACTGCGATCACAGACGCCGAAGGCAGGCTAATGATTTCATGGTCGGCAATTAAGGGTTGCGCGATCAAGGATGGAGATTGCAAGGCCGTTGGCGAAGTTGCAGTAGCTTCTTTATCACCCTTGAACCGACTGCCCTCATTCTTTGGTTTCGGCAGAGCAGCAAAAGGCACGTACTGCAATGCCCCATCGCTGACGATCAGCAAGCGTTGTGTTTTCAAATGCGAGGACACGGGCGTGAGCAGCAGACGGCTCATCTGCGTCGCAGTCGTCGCGTACTCTGCTTCCGCCTGCGCCAGTCGTACACGGCGCTGCGCCATATCTTCACCGGGCGGATGCTGGTTACGCGCGGTCAGGAGTTGATAAAAACGTCGCGCCAGCTTCTCCACTTCAGCGCGGCCAGGCAGTTCGTAAATATTAATGGTAGTCGGCGTCACTGCCCAAACGAAGCTGCGCATTTCGCCGAGCCTGTATTCGAGCAGGACCGTCTCTTTATCGAGCGTTTGCTGAATTTCTTTGAGTGTCAGCGGCTGCGGTTGCGTCAGCGCGGCGTAGCGTGGACTCGTCTTTCTGATACGTGTCTGTACTTCGTCGTACTCGTTAGTAAGCGCATTTAACTCTCCGGCCAGCGTCCTGGCCTGCTCAGATGTCTCATCGCCACTCAAGAGCAGCAACTGTTCTTCGGCGCGCGCGTTGAGTTGCCGTTGCAGCGACTGCCCGCGTTCGAGCAGCGCCGGATCAACGCCCCGGCGAATATCAGCGCGCGCTTCCCGGAGAAGTTCCAGCAGGCTGCGCGCGCGCGCCCTCTCGCTGGCGCGCAGGGCTGCTTCATCATAACCGGCAGCAGAGTTTCGCAGATGCAGCTCGAATAGCAAGTTGATGTAAAAGTCGTAATACTTCTGTACCGTTGAGAAATAGGAGACACGCAATTCCTGACTATTTATTCTGCCCCGCACATTCTCGACGATTTGAAGAGTTGCTTCGATACCCTTAAGGGCTGATGCGAGCTGACCCCGGTCGCGCTCGCTGCGGGCGATCCAGTAGAGTGTCCGAGCTTCTCCCTGAAGGTCCCCGCTCGCCTGCCTGGGCGGGAGCGCTTGATTGAAATGTTCGAGCGCCTTTTGCTTCTCGCCAGCGTTGTAATAGACCTCGCCGATGACCGTCAGAGCTTCAGCCTCTGTGTAGCGATTGCCGATCTTGCGTCCGAAATCGAGCGCTTGATTGAGGTAGTCAAACGCTTTTTCTTTGTTGCCCAGCTTGGCGTAAAGGAGACCGATTTGCAGGCGCGTTTGAGCGATGCCGCTGCGACCATTAAGTTTTTGCTGAACGGCGAGGGCACGCTCGTAAAACTCAAGTGCCTTCTCATTCTCACCACGCGAAAAGTAGATAGCGCCGATGCTTGTCAGCGTCAACGCTTCTCGCGGGCGGCCACCGACAGCCCTGTAAAGCGGCAGGGATCGGTTGTAGAAATCGAGCGCCCTTTCGGTTTCACCCAAATCATAATAAACGGAGCCAATATTTGAGAGCGTGTTGGCTTCCGCGCGCCCGCTCCCGCTCGCCCGCTCAAGCGCGAGCGCCTGTTCATAGAAATCAAGCCCTTTTTGTATCTCACCTAATGCGACGTGAATGCGTCCGAGATGGTTGAGCGAGATGGCTTCCCCACGGGGATCACCTATCTCCCTACGGAGAGCGAGCGCTTGATTGAAGAAATCGAGCGCGTCGTCTAGCTCACCGAGCGTTCGGTAAAAGAAGCCGATGTTGTTGAGCACGTTTGCTTCCCGCTCCCGGTTGCCTGTCGAGCGCAGGAGTGACAGCGCCTCCCGGTACTTGCCAATCGCGTTGCGCTTTGACTGGCCTGTTCCTTGCCCTACAAACCGCCCGGCCTCCAGGAGCAACTTCTCCGCAGCCGCGTAATCTCTATCTTGCTGCGTGGCGGCGCGCGGCTGCGAGACATTCATCTCATAGCGCCCTGGCTCTAACCTTCTTCCCAGTGGCCTAACGTCCAGACGGTAAACGCCCGACACATCTGCCAGCACCGAAAGTTGCTTACTTCCTTCCGCGTCATCTACGTTGTTCACATTCAGAATAAGCTGGCCATCAACGCCGAATAGTGCCACCCCGACGTTGGTGCCACTGTATTCAACATTGATCTCTGTGAGCTGACCCGCCTCACATCTTAAGAGGTAAGAATGCCTCTCGCCCGGCTTAATCTCCCTTTCAAACGTCTTGCCGGGTTCAAGCGTCCGGGCGTCTGATTGCTCCTGAAGCGACCCGCCGACAACACCGTTCTCCTTGATCGGGTTAGTCACAGAAGACGTTTGCGGATTCACCGCCGGACAACTGAAGAGGAAAAGAACAAGGATCATCAGATAGGAGTTGAGGCGTGCCCAAAGAGATTCTCTTCCCGAAAGCACCGAGCGACTTTTAGAGCAGTAAGCCATGATGACACCTTTCGAGAATGATGGATATTTATGTGAGCTGCGAATGCCTCGCCAGCAGAGTTTCATCTTAACTCCTCACATCCTTAATCTTCAAACTGACCCACTACCGGATCATGACGTGGCTCTGCGCCTGCTGCCACATCAAAGACTATAATCTCTTGTGAAATGTGACACCTTACATTACCATCCCATCTATTACATTGTGCGCAACAGCTCTCCCGGCGCACGCTGCCCAAGCTCTATAACCAGTGCCCAACGCGGCTCGACCTCGCGCACCGTAAACCGGGCGAAGCCGGTCTGCTCTGCCTGGGACTGGAACCCGTCAATCTCAGACGCAGACATCCTCGCGCGCCTGCCGGAGCTAAATCTTCAACGCCAACCTGCCAAGAATGCAAAAGGGACATTGATTTGAACATGAGGCGGTGTTATACCAATCGTCTTAAGATGAAGCGACAGTGTCAGTACCGCCTGAAGTAGCGGGCGCGTGCTCAAGGTGGAACGGCCCGCCCGCAACTGCAGGCGGTACTGACCCAAAGCCGCACTCAATTGCGAACATCATTTATCAAGCTAAGGACATAAATAATCAATTTGGAACTCACCGGCTTAACCTCCGAGCAAGTCACGGAACGCATCGCGAAGGGCTTACGCAACGTCACCTCTAAAACCCGCACGAAGCGAACGCAGGAGATTGTCTTTGAAAATCTCTTCTCGATCTTCAACCTCGTCGTTCTGGTCGTCATCGGCTTCCTGCTCTTCTTCTATTTCAGAACACGCAATAGCACGCTCATTCTCGATTCCGTCGGCGTCCTGGTGGTCGCGCTCATCAACACGACCCTCGCCATCTCGCAGGAGATTAAAGCCAAGCGCGCTCTCGACAAGGTCAGCCTTCTGCTGGAAAGAAAAGTAACTGTCATCCGCGACGGCGAAGAAGTCTCGATTGACCAGAAAGAGATCGTCGTTGACGACCTCATCCTGCTCAAACGCGGCGATCAGATTGTGGTTGACGGGCGAGTCGAGACTTCAAACCATCTTGAGATTGACGAATCTCTGCTCACGGGCGAATCCGTTCCGCTGTTTAAGAGCGAGAGCGATGAGATTCTTTCGGGGAGTTTTTGCGTTTCCGGTAACGGCACTTACGTGGCCGAAAAGGTCGGGGATGATTGTTATGCGAACAAAGTCACGGACATCGCCAAAAAGCTCAAGCACAATTTGACGCCGCTGCAAAAGAAGCTCGACCACATTGTCGAGACGCTGCTCGTGGTCTCGGCCTCACTGGTATTGCTCGAACTCCTCTTCGACCCTCATGCCAACATGGACGACATGGATTTCATTCGTCGTCTCTCGACCATCGTCATCTCACTCATCCCACAGGGGCTTGTTTTGATGGCGTCAATTACTTTCGCGCTCGGCGTCTATCGCATCAGCCGCATCGGGGCTATCGTCGAAAAGCTGAACGCGATTGAGTCGTTTTCAAACGTGCAGATCGTCTGCATGGATAAGACAGGCAC
>JACCVS010000607.1 GCA_013698055.1 Acidobacteriota bacterium | reverse complement strand
GCTTTATGAGATGTACCGGAAGAACGGGCGCGAGGAAATGGGACTCGATCCCAACACCGAAGATGGGCGCGACAAAATTGAGCAACTTCGCGAAGTCATCGTCTCCGAGTTGATTGACCGCACATTGATCGCTCAGGAAGCGGAGCGGTGTGGCCTTGCTATCTCTCCCGAGAAATGGAAGGAAGCCGAGCAGCGTGCCGTTCAGCAGTTCGGCGGCGACGAAAAGTACAATGCTTACCTGGCCGAGCATCACCTGACGCGCGACGAATACGCGGAAGTCATCAAGAGCGAAATCTATGGTGGGCTGGTGCGCGAAGAGTTGCGCAAAGGTCTTAACGTCACGGACGAGGAGATCAAGAAGTATTACGAAGCGCACAAGGGTGAGCCGCAGTTTCAACAGCCCGAGCGTGTGACGGCTTCGCACATCCTCATCAATGCGCGCCCCAACCTGATTTCGCAGCAACTGCAAAGCGAGAAAAACTTGTCCGGCGAAGCCCTGAGCAAAGCCGCGCGCGAAGAGATCGAGAAGCGGCGCAAGTTGGCCGAAGAGTTGCGCGGCAAAGCAGCTGCGGGCGCTGACTTTGCTGCGCTCGCGCGCCAGCATTCGCAAGACCCGTCCTCGCGCGAGCAGGGCGGAAGCCTCGGCACGTTCGCGCGCAACTCGCACACGCGCACCTTTGATGAAGCGGCGTTCGCGCTCAAGCCGGGAATGGTGAGCGCGGTCGTGCAAACGGAGTATGGCTTCCACATCATCAAGCTCGCGGCGAAAGACGCAGCGCGAGCGCAGACTCTCTCCGAAGCAACGCCTGAGATTCGCCGCCTTTTGTTGGCCGAGCGCGAGGCGGCGAAGTTGACCGAATCGCTCAAGGAGATTCGCCGCAAAGCAAAGGTTCGCATCAACGAGCCTTTCCACTTCGGCGCGCTCAAGAATGAATTTCCTTCAAATTAATAACTTATCCGTAACCTACCTCCCTGACGCATATTTGTCACATTCTGTACAGACACAAAACACATTCATGCGTTAAGGTCTCGACTTCAAATCAAGCGGTATAATTAAACGGAGGCTCGGGGGCCGCGGGCGCAGGCGTGGGAATCTTCTATTGCAGGAGGTATTCCCGTGTTGCGTTTAAGCCTCTGTGACCAAGGCGGCATCGAATAGTGGTCGTCTTCCGTATAAGCTAACAACGGGGGGGAACAATGGGGACAGGGGCGGCTCGCGTGCGACGGGCTACTCATAGTGGCAAAGAAGAGAGCGTGTCTGCTAATTCCGACGCGCCTCGTTGCAGGGCTTTGTAAAAGGGTGAAGCCTTCCTGAGAGGAAGATTTCACCCTTTTTCGTTTATCCGTGGTGGGTGTTTAGAGGATCAGTTAAGACCTTTCTGGACGCTCACCACTTTTCAAGGAGGATTTAGTGAAAGCACTTTGTTGGTACGGTACAGGCGATGTGCGGGTCGAGACCGTTCCTGATCCGAAGATACTTAATCTGCGTGACGCCATTGTCAAAATCACCTCGACGGCCATCTGTGGCTCCGACCTGCACCTGTTCGACGGCTTCATGCCGACGATGGAGAAAGGCGACATTCTCGGCCATGAGCCGATGGGCGAAGTTGTAGAGATTGGTAAGGAAGTCAAGAATTTGAAAGTGGGCGACCGTGTGGTCGTTCCCTTCACGATCTCTTGCGGTGAATGCTTCTTTTGTGAGAAGGAGATGTTCTCGCTGTGCGACACTTCAAACCCGAACGCCGAAATTGCGCGCGCGGCGATGGGACATTCACCGGCAGGGCTGTTTGGCTTCTCGCACATGCTGGGCGGGTATGCGGGCGGGCAGGCTGAGTATCTACGTGTTCCGTTCGCCGATGTCGGCCCGCTCAAGATCGAGAACGATTCACTTTCGGACGAGCAAGTTCTGTTTCTCTCTGACATCTTTCCGACAGGCTATATGGCGGCGGAGAACTGCGGGATTGAGGAAGGCGATACGGTTGCGGTCTGGGGCTGCGGCCCGGTCGGGCAGATGACCATCCAGAGCGCGTGGATGCTCGGCGCAGGACGTGTGATTGCTATTGACATGGTGCCCGAACGCCTCGCGATGGCGGCAGGACATGGCAAAGCCGAGACCATCAACTTTCAAGAGGGAGACGATAGCGTTTACGACCGCTTGATGGAGATGACCGGGGGGCGCGGGCCTGATCGCTGCGTTGATGCGGTTGGCGCGGAAGCTCATGCCGGAGGCAGCTTTGACGCGGTGCTGGATGCGGCGAAGGCGGCAGTGATGCTCGGCACAGACCGTCCGCATGTGGTGCGCGAGGCGATCATGTGTTGCCGCAAAGGGGGCACGGTCTCGATCCCCGGCGCTTACGTCGGCGTGATGGACAAGTTGCCGCTCGGCGCTTTCATGAATAAAGGTCTGACGTTGAAGACAGGCCAGACGCATGTGCAGCATTACAACAAGATGCTCCTGAAAAAGATCGAGGCGGGCGAGATAGACCCATCTTTCATCATCACCCACCGGGTCAAGCTCGACGATGCGCCGGAAGCCTACAAAACCTTCCGCGACCACGAAGATGGCTGCATCAAGGTCGTCCTGACACCTTAATGGCCTGACGTTCACAAGCCATCTTGAAACCTCAAGCGAAGTTCTACAAACGAGAGCTTGGTGATTGGGGTTTCAGGATGGCTTCTATCAGCCACTAAAGCTAAGCAAATCACGCAGACGGCGGGCGGAGACATCAAGAGCGCGGGCGACTTATTGGAAGATGGAGGAATAAATCTTTTGCTTCACTGGCTGGAGCCAACGCTCGGCGCTCTCATCATCCTGCTTATTCTGCTGGATGTGTTCCTGACGGTGCTGCCCGCGCGCGCCGACACTCCCTCAGCTAGCTAGGGCGTTCGACCGTCAAGGCTATCAAGATTGAGCTTGGGTGGTCAGCGCCCAACGTCAGACCCGCCCGCTGCCCAGGTGCTACCGAGCCGTTAGTTCGCCCGCCTCAAGTTTTCCTCAAGTCTCTAAATCCCCTCAACAAACGCTAATTTCCTAAGAAAAACGGGGATTACTCTGCTTTCATGCTCGCTCAAGTTTTTCTCAATGCAAATCCGTAAATTTGTCTGCATTGGTTGGCTGAAAAGCACCCATTCGACGGAAACCGCATATTGCAATTGAAAATTTCAGGAAATCGGCCAGGAACCCGACACCGGAGGAAGTTCATGATTAAGAGAATCACAACCACGACCATCGCCACACTCGTTCTAATCTCCGCGCTCAGCTTGGCAGCGCGGGCCGCGACCCTCAGCCCCGCCCTTGAAGCTCAGATTAGCGGGCAGGCAGACGATTTCAATCTGGGTCTGGTCATCATCTCTTTTAAGACGAGCGAGGGTCTGAAGCCCTCGCATCTTGATGTGCTTCGCGGCCTTGGAATCACGGGTGGGTACACCTTCCAGAATCTGGGCATGATCGCCACCCCGGCAACCGTGGCACAGGTCAAGGCGCTCTCCGCCAACCCGAACGTGCGCTCCGTCTGGTCAAACGACCAACTTGAATATTACATGGAGCAGGCGCGCGTGATGGCGGGCGTTGACAGAGTTCGCAGAGACGCAGGCATGACCAGCGCCAACGGCGGCATCCCCGTTTCGGGCAAAGGCGACTTCTCCGTGATGGTCATTGACTCCGGCATTGACGCGACGCACAACGATCTGAAACTCGGCCAGACTGTTATCCAGAACGTGCAGGTGCTGACCCATGATGGCACGACAAATGGATTGGGGCTGAATCAATTCATCCCGTTCGCGTATCTCGAAGACGTGCCGAACACAGACCAGTCCGTCGGCCACGGCACGCACGTGGCCGGCATCATCGCAGGCACGGGCGTTCGCTCAGGCGGTCGCTACGCGGGTGTTGCGCCCGGAGCCAAATTGATCGGCGCAGGCTTAGGCGCGGGCCTCCTGGTCGTCAACGCCATCGGCGCGTGGGAATGGGCTGTGGCGAACCAGTTCCGCTACAACATTCGCATCATCTCTAACTCTTACGGCAGCTTCGCCCCTTTTAACCCGGACGATCCCATCAACATCGCGAGCCGCACATTGTATGAGCGCAACGTGGTGATATTGTTTGCGGGCGCAAACTCCGGCCCCGGCAAATCAACCTGGAATCGCTATGCGAAAGCGCCGTGGGTGATTGGCGTGGCCAACGGTCATAAAGAGGGCGGCCTCGTCAACGGCAGCTCACGCGGCACACCGGCTGACGAACGTCTCACCAACACAGACATCCTTGACGACTATGCCGGGCCGAC
>JACCVS010000601.1 GCA_013698055.1 Acidobacteriota bacterium | reverse complement strand
TTTTTATCAAAGTGGCTGTTGTTGCGACGGCGGCCACGCGGCAAGATGGGACGGTTTGGCGTGGCGCGGTCAAAAGAGATGCCGCGATTGATTTCGGCGATGGCCTGTGAAATCAAATTGAGGGCGCGGTTGCGATGTCCGCCTTTGTCGGCGGTCGCTTTGCGAAGCGAGTTTTCTGCTTTGTTCAAATCGTTGCGAGCCGCCGTCATGTTCGGCTGATCAAGCGCAGATGCCGAGATTGCAGTTAAAGAAACGGTGATGATGGCAGTCAGTGTAACCGCCGCGAGTTTTTTGATTTTCATCTTTTTTTCTCCTTTTGATTTGTCTGCCAAAACTACTGGCATTTCATAAAAGTTTCCGCACCGCCGAGACTGACCAGGACAATTCCTTTCGCGCCTTTGCCGACAATCCATTCGCGAATTTAGTTTTGATAAAACTTTCCACCGCCGCGTCCGTGTAAGACGGCTGTGTCCAACTTCGATGCGGCGCGGTTTTCTCGACAATCGAGGCGCAGGCTTGGCAACGTGGACGGCGGAGCATTGCGATCAACGCCCCGCCGTGTTTGTCCGAGTCCTGTGTCGCTTGCCAGCATCACTTCTTGAGCTTAACTGAATCAAGAATGTCGAACATCAATTGTTTGTACTGTTCATATTTTCCGGCTGGACACGTCAGCCGGATAGCCTGCTCTTCAGATTTGCCTTCAGCGTCAGGTTCCGGATAAGTAAACCATATCAAGAGATCACGATTACCAGAGAAATCACGATCACCAAGAATATCCAGATAGAGAACTCCGAGTGTGCCATCAACCGCCCGCATTCGAACCCTGCGGGTAGGGTTTCTTTTCCGCATTTCGGTGAACCGACTCATCAGGTCGCCCTCTCGCGTGTCATTATTAGTAATCACGTAAATTTCGACCTTCTCAGATTCGCTGCCGGGCGATTGGTAAGAGATTCCATAGTCTTCTTTCTTTGGTTTCCAATCGGCGGGAATGGTAAAGCTGATGCCATAGGCACTTTCTGTCTTACCGTTCTCGATGGGTTTCGTTTTCGGTATCTCGAAACTGCTGGCTGTTTCGCCGGATGTGTTAGCCGAAGAAGTGTTGACGTTGGCATCAGCCGCGAGCGGCGCGTTGCTGTTATTCGCGTTGCCACTCGCTTTATTCGTCGGATTGTCAGAACTGCCACAGCCGCCTAACAAGACTGCGCAGGCGACAACCATAATCCATAGCGATGATTTCACTTTTCTTGTCTCCCCTGATGTAGACTTCATTTGAATTATCCTCCTGAAGTTTTTTTCAAAGTATCAGCGTATCGTCACCGTCATCCAAAACCGTGTCGCATGGCTCGCGCAGAAAAGGCAAGTCTTCTTACGCGCTGGCCGCGCGATGCTGGTCGCGGCGCAGGTTTGCCCTGACTTTCCAAACTCTATTTAGGCAGAGTCAGGTTCAAGTACAGAACGTAGACCGCGCCACCTCTGGGATCACGTTTCACGAGGACGGAAGTTGGCTCCGCGAACGTCTTCCTCACCTCAACCTTTTTCCCTTTGCTGGTCAGAATTGCTTCTTTGATTTCGTCCGGTAATGGCTTGCCAAATACTTTCTGCCACACTTCGTTGCTCGCATTGGCTACCCATTCATCGGCTTCTGCGGCTTCCTTAAAGCTACTATTGACCGTCGCACTTATATTGACACTCTCGATGCTGGTGGCATCTCCCGAGGCGGAGTAATTAAAGGTCATGCCGTGCCCTTCCTTGTCGAGAGGAACGGACTTCGAGCTACTACAGGAATAACTGCTACCTGACGAAACCTTGTATGCAATCAGCGGCGTCAGCCCCATGCTATTGAGATAAGCGCAGACCGTTGCGGGGTCTCGCTTATTCCCCGCAGCAGAATTCACAGACGTTGAAGAGTTGCCACCTGCAACTTGATTCGTTGACGATTGTGCTGAGTTGGCTTCAGGGGATTTCGTCTCCGTCCCGGAACAAGCTGCCAGTGCCACACTTAAAAATAAAAACAGGAACAAGTGTTTGCTTGATTTCATCTTCCGTTTCTCCTTTGCTGATGATTAATGCTTTGTAATCGAAGTGCTTAAGGTTTAGAGTTCTAACTTTAGGGTAGTGGGTCAGTTTGAAATTCTGAGGCAATATTTATCGGTGCTCTAAGTTGAAACTGACCCACTACCCATATCGCCTGATTTGCGCTGTCTCCCAATGTTGTAAGTTTCGATTTAGTTAAAGGTTGATCTTCCAGCCATCAGATTCTTTTTTAAAGCTGACTGTACGCCACTTGTCTTGCTTGGCGTCTTTGGCTTCCAGTGTTGCCCGGTCGCCCTCGATCTTTTCGTTGCGCGTTTCCGGCATCTTTTCGGGCAGATCGGATGCCATCTCATTCATGTTCTCCGTGAGCCAATCCTCAACCGATTTGTTCTTCTCTTTCATCTCCTTCTCGATTTCCGCCAGCTCCTTGCTCATCATGAGCGACTTGATGGTTTTCGTGTCCTTGCTCTTCACGGCGTTGTAGAAGGTTTGAAAAGTTTGGGTTGGGGTTGAGTTATCGACTTTGCCGCACGCAAGCGCGGCGAGCGCGATGAGCGTTAGGCCAATGTTGAGTGCGATGTTTCGTTGTAGCTTCATCTTCCGTTTCTCCTTTTGATGGTTGGTGTTTGAGCAGAAGCCATAAGAGCAACCGCCGGAATTGACACGGGCAGTGCGCGTGTCGAGCGAGCGATTTTTCACGGCCTACACTTAAACACTCAAAATTGACTCGTAACAACACTGCACTGTCCCTATGCAGTGGATTTCCCCTTGTTAGGCTTGTGGATAGCTGATCTCGTCGATCACCCATTTGCCGCCTTCTCTTCTCCATTTGACGCAGGTAGGATTTGAAATCTCGGAACCGAGCGGAACGAACCTCACGTCACCGACGCGAAGCCACATCTGTCCATCACCTATGTTGTCTACGAAGGCATCGTAAGCTCCTCCCTCACCCCGCTCAAGATAGGTAAAGTACCAGTCTCCTTTGTTCCTGAGGTCTGCGGCGAGTTCGGAGTAAGAGACGGCTACGCGCATGACGTTCAAGGGATTGCTGGCATAGAAGAATTTCGTGCGCGAGAACAGCGAAAGAAATCCTTCCACGTCCCGTTTCATCAGCGCCGCTATGAACTTTCGCATGGCGGCATCAAGTGAAGCGGATTCGGCAGGGCGCATTGCCGACCTTGTTTGCTTTTCGCGTTGACGAACGATGATGGTGAGCGTGTAGGCGGAGACCCCAGAGCCTCCGCCGGGTTTGAAGACCGACAGCGTGTACGCTCCTGACTGAGGCAGAGTAACTAACCAGGTTTGTCCGTTGCGTCTCAATTTCTGCGGGTCATCTTCAAAGCAACTAGCCTCGGAAGCAAGACCGAGCTTTTTCGACACCTCGACGCTCGCCGCCAGGCAGCTCATCTGCAAAGCTTTGGAGTTGGGGCCATGCACCTTGACGAAAGTGGAATCCGGTGGATTCGTGACCACCCGCACTATCAGCTCCTGTCCCGTTTGACCCTTTAGCTCGTACTCAACTTCCGTCGAGCCGCGCACCTGACCTTTGTACGTCGCCGTCGTTCTACCGCGCTCGAAACGAACCCGACGGCCTTCGGCTTTGCCACCGTGCTGTGCTGCCGCCCACGTAACCGGAACGGCAAGATAGATTAATAACAGCGCGCGTCCGGCAGCTTTATTGATTCTTTGCATCACTTCATTCTTTTGATTTTCAGAATTTACTCCTCTTGGTCATTTCGTTATTTTCCAAATCCATTCTCCTTTTTTGTTCACGTAGCCGACGCTCAAATCCCTATTGTCTTTGGAAAGCACTCTGGCGACACCGCCCCTGAACTCGCCGACGGTAATATCTTTCCCGGCGCTGGAGAAATCCGGCGTGGCGACTATTTCCCCCTCTTTGTCTATGATTTGGAACTTGCCACCGAGGTCGGAAACCAACATCAACCCTCCGGAAAAGAGAGATTTGTCAGTGGGCTTAAATGCGCTCGGAAAAGGCGATTTGCCGGATTTATCAATCAACGAGTAGCCGGTATTACTTCTAACGACGGCAATTCCGTCGTGAAATTCCCCGCCCCCACTTATGGACAAATCCTCAGGAGTAACAACGACTTTTCCCGTCTGGTCAATGTATTTCCACTTATCCGACGAATCCATAACCGCCGCTAATCCCTCGGAAAAACGCAACGCATTATCGAATTGCGGCTCGATGACAACCTTTCCGGTTTTATCAATGTAGCCGTCATTAATTTTATACGAGCCGTTTTGTTGCCCACCAATCGTGACAGCTGCCAGACCTTCGCTAAACGGTTTCGCCAAACTATATTTCGGCTCAATAACGAATTTGCCCGTCCGGTCAACGTAGCCGTATTTCACATTGGCTCTTGAGACATTTTCTAACGGCTCAAAATCGGAACCCGGTTCTCTCACCTCGACCAGCAACAGCCCGTCGGAAAAAACGCTTCTAACTCGATGGTTCGTGTCCAACTCAAAAAGGGTTTTGCCCGTTTTGTCCAGACAAGCCGTTTTTTCGACCCGGTTAAAATTATTTTCCAATTTATATTCCGACGGAATGACCGCCAGACCTTCCGAAAAGCGGTAGCGTGACGTAAATTCATCGGTGAAATCTCTGGATGTCGAAGGAATTCGCTGCTCGATGACGAGTTTCCCCGTCTCGTCGATATAGCCGTATCTGTCATCCGCATAAGTTGCGCCGTATTTCGTGACGAGCGCAAGCCCGTCGTGAAAATCACGCGCCATGTCAAACTGCGGCTCAATGACGATCTTCCCTTGATTGTTGATGTAGCCCCATTTGCCGTCTTTGACAATTGGATGAAGCAAATTTGAGTTTTCCTCAACTTGCCCGC
>JACCVS010000542.1 GCA_013698055.1 Acidobacteriota bacterium | reverse complement strand
TCAGCCGTCCGCTTTCATCATGAATTAGCCGAGCGCGCGCCGGAAGTTCTGGCCGCCCACCGGACAGATCGTCGAGAGCTGTGCGATACGCTTGAAGCGATAAACAGGAGATGGGGAGCGAGCGATGAAACACTCTCGAACGTTGAGCGTTTGCGAGAGGCGGATTGCGTCGCGGTCGTCTCAGGCCAGCAAGCCGGACTCTTCACAGGGCCGCTCTACACCATTTACAAAGCACTCTCCGCCGTTAAGCTCGCCGGATGCTTGACGCAGCGCGGCACAAAGGCCGTGCCCGTTT
Organism: Acidobacteriota bacterium; assembly: GCA_013698055.1. Taxonomy (GTDB): domain Bacteria; phylum Acidobacteriota; class Blastocatellia; order Pyrinomonadales; family Pyrinomonadaceae; genus QHXM01. The sequence goes on along the minus strand of JACCVS010000542.1, from coordinate 10,094 downwards.
TCTGGATTGCCACGGAAGATCACGATTTCGCCGAAGTCGCCGGGGCAGAGTTCATCGGCTGTGATTGCCGCCTGGCGAGCGTGAGTGTCCCAACCGCGATGCACGCCGAGGGCGCGCCCGTCGGCAGCGTCGTGCTCGACGAATCCATTGACGAGACGATCAAGAGATTGTTGGACGTGTTGCCGAGTACGGAGTTCATCCCCGAAGTTGAAAGTTTATTGCGTGGCGCGTGGCAGCCGGGTGTGGGCTACGGCGATGGCTTCGCACGAATGATCACAAGGCTCATCGGTTGCTACGGCTTGATTCTACTCGACCCGCTAGACGCGAAATTGAAACAACTGGCCGCGCCGCTTTACGCGGAAGCCGCGCGTTGTGCCCCTGAGATTGCTTCCATGCTCGTCGCGCGCAGTCGCGAGTTGGAGGAAGCGGGCTATCACGCGCAGGTCGCCACTTCGGAAAATGCTTTCCCGCTCTTTCTTCACACGGAAGATGGAACGCGCCATGCGGTCACGCGCACCGCCAGCGGTCGTTACAAAGCGAAGAATGCGCGCGAAGAATACACAATCGAAGAGTTGGCTGAGATGGCGGCGCGTGATCCGCAGAAGTTCAGCCCGAACGTCACGTTGCGCGCGGTTGTTCAGGATTACCTTCTGCCGACGGTGGCTTACTTCGGCGGCGCAGCCGAAATCGCCTACTTCGCGCAGACGGCTGAGGTTTATAGAATTCTGCAACGTCCCGCGACGCCCATCTTGCCGCGCGCAAGCATGACGATTGTCGAGCGTAGAACGTGGCGCACGCTTGAACGCTATGACCTGAGCCTGTCTGATCTTTTCGACGGATTGGATGCTGTGCTGGCGCGTGTGGTCGAAGAGCATCTCGGAACGGAGACGGCGCAGACGTTCAATCGAACGGAAGAATCAATCAACCGGGAATTGAATGCGTTGCAGGAGCAACTCAGACATGTTGACCCGACGCTCTCCGAAGCTCTCGAAACCGGGCGGCGAAAGATCACCTATCAACTCGAAGGCTTACGCACGCGCTTCCACCGCGCGCAGATGAGCCGCGACCGCGCCGCGCATCGTCAGGTAGAGCGCGCCTTCGCCACGCTCTACCCGAACAAGACTTTGCAGGAGCGCCACATCAACATCACCAGCCTCCTCGTGCGTCACGGCAACCACATCGTCAACTGGATTTACGATGCGATCAATCTGGGTTCTTCCGATCATCAGATAGTTTACCTTTGAGAACACAGAACACAGGACTCAGGAGTCAGAATAAGAGCCTTTCATTCTGTGTCCTGCGTCCTGTGTTCTAACTCCTGCTTTATGAGCAACATTCGCGTTCTCTCAGATCAATTAGCCAATCAAATCGCCGCTGGCGAAGTGGTTGAGCGACCGGCGTCGGTGGCTAAGGAGTTGGTCGAGAATGCGATTGATGCGGGAGCGCGCCGAATCACGATTGAGGTGGAGGCGGGCGGGCGCAGGCTCTTGCGCGTCGCAGACGATGGCTGCGGGATGACGCGCGACGATGCGGTGCTCGCGTTCGAGCGTCATGCGACATCGAAGATTAAGAGCGCGGAAGACCTGGCTGCGATTGCCACGCTCGGCTTTCGCGGCGAAGCCCTCGCTTCGATTGCCTCTGTGGCGCGCGTCGAGCTTGTCACGAAGACTGACGACGATGCTGCCGCCACGCGCGTCCTGATCGAAGGCGGACGGATGCGCGATGTGAAGGATGCGGCGCACCCGAACGGCACAACCATCACGATGCGAGACCTCTTCTTCAACGTTCCGGCGCGAAGAAAGTTTTTGCGCTCGGAGGCGACGGAGAGCTTTCACCTGACGAACCTCGTCACGCATTACGCGCTCGCTCATCCTGAAATTGCTTTCACACTGACGAACAACGGGCGTGAAACTTTGCGTGCTACGCCAGCAACGGATTTGCGCGAGCGCGCCTATCAAATCTTCGGTGCGGAGTTTCTGGAGAATCTGTTGGAAGTCAGCGGTGGACAGGAACAGATTGCGCGCGTTCGCGGCTATGTCTCCGCCCCGCGCGAGCGGCGCACATCGCGCGATGCGCAGTATCTTTTCATCAACGGTCGGTATGTTCGCGACCGCCTCATCGGGCGCGCTCTTTCTGACGGCTATCGCGCAATCTTGCCGCACGGGGTTTTTCCGGTGGCCTTGTTGTTTCTCGAAATTCCGCTCGAAGAGGTTGATGTCAACGTTCATCCGGCCAAGACCGAAGTGCGCTTCAGGCGCGCGGCTGCCGTCGCCGACGCTGTGCGCGAGGCCGTGCGCGGCGCTCTCGCCAGCGCGGGTTACGCGCGAGCCATCGAAGCCGTTTATGAAACGGTCAGTCCTCGGGCGCATGACGGCGCTCTCTCCGCCGAAGAGCAGCACAACGACGAAGGCTCTCCCTTCGATTCACGCGGGGACGCTCCGCAGCTCAGGGTAGTCGAAAATGCAGAAGCGTCTTCAGCGTCTTCATCTGAGAAAAGCAACATTTCGGATATAACGCGCGAGATTGTGCCTCCGACCCGGCAGGGAAGCATCGAGTTTGGCTTCACTCCGCCCGAGGACAAAGAGCCGTTCCCGGAAGCATGGAAGCCGTCCACGTCATCGAAGGGAAATACGGCGAGAGGTTTGGACGCGATCATGCGTAACGCGCAGCCTGTTTCGCCTGAAGCGGAACGGGACGCATTGAGCGCGGGAACAGTCGTTCCGTTTGAGAGGGAATCAACGGGGAAGAGCGAGCCTGTCGTCAATCAAGAGCAACAAGCATCGCAGCCCGTTTATTTGGCAAGCGCGCTTCCGCCGCTCGTCTCCGCCGCAAACCTCGTGCGTGAAGTTCCGCTCGAAGCGATCTCAAGCAATATTCGCCCGCTCGGCCAGCTTGAAGAGAGTTTTATCATCGCCACGGACGACGAAGGATTGCTCCTGATTGACCAGCACGTCGCGCACGAGCGCATCCTGTTTGACAAGTACCGGCGGCTTGAATCTTCTCGCTCCGCTGAGTCGCAGAATCTCTTGCTGCCCGAGACATTTGATCTCACGCCCGCCCAGGTCGCCGCCTTCGACGTTGTGTCGGAAGAGCTTGAGACTTACGGCTTCGGCCTGATGCGGCTTTCGGGACGGACGGTGGCGATCAAAGCAGTGCCAGCGGATTTGCCCGCAGGCGAAGCACGCAACATGCTCGCGGAAGTCCTGGAGACGGTTGATGCGGAGAAACGCGGCGCGGTGCGCGCGACGCTGAGAGACGACATCGCGGCCTCGCTCGCGTGTCGAGCTGCGATCAAGATCAACACGCCGTTAGCGGCGGAAAAAATGCGCTGGTTGATTGATCGCCTGTTGCTGACATCCTCGCCAACGACTTGCCCGCACGGGCGTCCCGTCATCCTGCGCCTCACCATCCGCGACATCGAAAAAGGTTTTCACAGAAGCTGACTTATCCGCCCAATCTGGAAATCGTCTGCAAGCAGAAGCTGCTCGAAACGTTCTTGACTAGTGGCGTGGAAACGATTCGCTATCTTTTGACGAGGAGAGAGTTTCAATGAATCGAAGGAAAAGTTTACTGGTAATCGGGTGTGCCATTGCGTTGTTGGTCTTCTGGTGTGGAAGCGCGCTCGCCGACAGGTGGATAATCCCAAAGACCAGACAGTACCATTCTTCAAACAAGCAGTATTACCTTGAAGTTGTTCCCAAGAAATCCAGGTTGGAGAAAGCAGAGAATCTTCCCCAGGGAACGCTTTTCAAAACGGGCGCAGACGGAAAGGTTAGAGAGGAATGGACGATCCGCCTCGTCAACGAAGTCGCTCCCGTAAGCGCACTCGTTTCCAACGATGGCGATTATGTTATTACTTTCGATAACTGGTTCGGCAAGGGAAGGGGCGACGATGTCATCGTCATCTACGGCGCGCAAGGCCGGTTGATAAAAAAATACGCGCTGGAAGATATTCTTTCCGCAGATGAGATCAAAGCAGTGCCGCGCACGACCAGCTCACGTCACTGGGGTGGACAACATTACATAGATGAAACGAACAAGAGGTTGATTCTCAAAGTCGTCTCGAATAGAGAAATGCCGCAAAGCAGCGGGGCAATGCTACGCGAGTTGAAGATTGATCTAACAACAGGAAATCTGATTAAAGAGTAACGCGACAGAAGATGCTCTCTCACAGCGCGTCAAATGTCCGCATCACTAAGTCAATATCTGAAAGATCAGGCAGAAGAGCATCAGGTTCGTAAGGCAAGAGATCAGCGGCAGGATACATGCGCCCGGTTGCGACGGCTACCGCCTTCGCTCCGAAATGACGCGCGCAAGCAATGTCGTTAGGTGTATCGCCAATAATGATGAACTGCGAAGGGTGAAGGTCTAGATTGAGTTGCGCGTTGATGCGCCCGGCGGCGAGGGCCGGAAGGTCGCGGCGGTCATGCGACTCGTCGCCGAACGCGCCCGGCAAATCGAAGAACCCTGAGAGTCCGACAAGGCGCATCTTCAAATGCGCGGCAGGTTCTATGTTGCCGGTCAAAAGAGCGTTATGGTAACGCGGGTCACGGGCGGTCGCCTCCAACACTTCGCGAGCACCCGGTAGAAGATAAAATAATCCGTCATTAATGCTCGTAGCTCGCTCCATCTCAAGCATATAACGCGTTCTGAGGTCGTCAAGACGCTCGCGTATCTGCTCATGCGTGAACCCTTCGTCGCGCAGGGCTTCAGCGACAATCTGCAAGTCAGTCATGCCCGAGACGGTCATCTCCATCAAGCGCCCCGCCGTTCCGAAAACTCCTTTGAGGACAGGCACGGTGTAATCCTTAAACGCGTCCCTACGCGCCGAACGGATGAGCGTCCCGTCAATGTCCCAGAGGATGACACGAAGGGATGAGGGATGAGGGATGAGGGATGAAGAAAAGCCAGCGGATTTAGTTTCATCCCTCATCCCTCATCCCTCATTCTACTACCGCCAGCACGTCGCCCGCGTTGACGGTTGCGCCCTCGGCGACGCTGATGCTGGTGACTTTTCCGATTTTCGGTGACTTCATCTCGTTCTGCATTTTCATGGCTTCGACGACGATCAGTCCCGCCCCAGCCTCAACCTCTGCACCCACTTCGACCAGTATGCGGACGACTTTGCCCGGCATCGGAGCGACAATCTGAGCTGTGCCGTTTGTCTGGCTGTCGGTACTCTGTGCGCTCCGCAAACGCTTCGGATCGGTAAGGGTGATCGCATATACTTGGCCGCTGACTGTGACCTCCGCAGACTCGCGGTTCTTTCCCGGATGCTCCACATGGCACTCATATACGTGAGAGTCGGCCAGCAGAAGATACACGCCCGGCTGTGACGCGCGTGCTTCCACCTCGTAACGGCGACCGTCAATCTCGGCCACGACACGCGCCCCGTCATACTCGATGACAAGCTCACGCTTTTCGCCGGCAATCTCGGCTGTCAGTTTCATAGCTCGCTACATATTCTCGACGGTCTCAGAAAATGTTCCATAAGACCCCATGTACCATTCAACTCCGGTGTCAATAGTTACCTCCAACCCAAAATCTTGTTCGTCTTCGTCATAAACGATTCGATATGAAGAATCATCTTTCCCCACATGATCTGTAATTAGCCAGAGAGTCTTGAAAGAAGTTCCGTCTTGATTGATAGAGAAACTAACCTGGCGTGGCTGAATTAAATGGCTGCGTACCCAATCGCGAAGGTGTGGCGCAAGCACAGCCAAACCTTCTTGCACCTTAAAGACAATTCGCTTTTCTATTTCTCTACCTCAATCCAAGATGTTTTCTAAGTTCTGGAGTTATGCAGCGCTGCGCGCCCCGCAAGACGCCACTGACTTTGTTCCTGTTCTCGTGATTGATGATTGGTTGAAGCCTGCTTCTGCGCCAAAACATAATCGAGCGCAACGGCGATTGTAGCCATATCGCAGCGCTTTGTCTCGGTTTCGTCGGGTTGGTCTGCCAGAGGTTTGGCGCTGAGCGCGGCGTCACGCCGCTCGAAAAAGCGTGAGATGAATCCGGTGTCGAGGCGGCCTTCGATGAACTCTGCGTCGCGGACAATTTCGCGAAAGAAGGGAAGCGTGGTCTTGATGCCGCCGACCGTGTATTCATCAAGAGCGCGGCGCAGGCGGTCAATCGCTTCAATGCGCGTGCGTCCCCACGCGGCGAGCTTCGAGATCATCGGGTCATAATAAATAGAGACTTCCGCGCCCGCTTCGATGCCGCCATCATCGCGCACGCCGGGTCCCGCAGGAACACGCAAGTGCGTGATGCGACCGGGCGAAGGCAGAAAATTGTTCTCAGGGTTTTCAGCATAGACGCGGCACTCGATGGCGTGGCCGCGCCAGACGACATCTTCCTGCCTGAAGGAGAGAGGCAAGCCTGCGGCGACGTTAATCTGTTCACGCACGAGGTCAATTCCAGTGACTAACTCTGTTACAGGATGCTCCACCTGCAACCTTGTGTTCATTTCAAGAAAGTAGAACTCGCGTGTGGCGTCCGCAACGAGAAATTCAACTGTACCCGCGCCAGTGTAATTGACCGCCCTCGCCGCGCTCACGGCAGCCGCGCCCATCCGCTCGCGCAAAGTCGCGTCGTTAATCGGCGACGGGCATTCTTCAATTACTTTCTGATGACGGCGCTGGATGGAGCATTCGCGCTCGCCTAAGTGAACGAAGTTGCCGTGATTGTCCGCGAAGATTTGGATTTCGATGTGGCGTGGACGTTCAATAGCTTTTTCGAGATAAACCTCCGAATTGCCGAAGGCCGCAGCCGCTTCCGATTGCGCTGTCTCGAAAGCCGATTGCAATTCTTCTTCCGTTAAGACCAGTCTCATGCCCTTGCCGCCGCCGCCCGCAGAGGCTTTGAGCATGACCGGGTAGCCGAACTCTGCGGCCACTTCACGCGCTTCATCCAGAGACGAAAGCGGCTCGGTCGTGCCGGGCACAACAGGCACTCCGGCAAGCGTTGCGACGCGGCGCGCGCTCGTCTTCATGCCCATCAACTGCATGGCCTCGCTGCTTGGGCCAATGAACGTCAGTCCCGCTTCCACAACCGTCTGCGCGAAATCCGCGTTCTCCGCGAGAAAGCCATAGCCCGGATGAATCGCCTCGGCACCACTTCGGCGCGCAACGTCCATGATTCGCTCAATCCGCAGATAGCTTTCGACTGACGGTGCAGTGCCGATCTCATAAGCTTCATCCGCCAGCCTGACGTGAAGAGCCTCCCGGTCAGCTTCCGAAAAGACCGCAACGGGAGAGATGCCCAGATCACGGCACGCACGAATAATTCGCACGGCAATCTCGCCACGATTAGCAATCAGGATCTTTTTGAACATAAAAGTAGATGTCGGAAGATAGATGCTAGATGTCGGAAAAGCAAGTTACTGACATCTAGCATCTATCTTCCGACATCTATGCTTAAACGACTACTGAATTGGTTGGCCGGTGCGGGTCGTAGCGAATGGTGACGCGGGCACCGGGGGAATAGTCCACTTCGCGCTCGCGCTGCTCATCGTTAAGCAGTTGCGACGATTCATATTCGACGCCGCTCACTTCGTAGCTGAAATAGACTTGCCTGATAGCGCCGGAATCGTCGTTGCCGATGTCTATGATGACGCCTTCGGTGATACGCCCGCCCTGAAGCAAACGCGCGCGTCGCTCAAGCTCAGGGTCGGCTTTCTTCCTGCGAAACAGATTTGAGAGGGGCATGAACGTCCGGATTTCTCTTACGGCTGGCGGCGCGTGGCGTCGGATGCTTCGACCTGCTCTTCGACCTTGACCGGCTTGATGATGACTCCGTCGCGCATCGTCCAGTCGTCCTCAGTTCCCAGCTTATTGTCCGGGCCGGGCAGGCGCATCTCGTACCTTGTGAAAGACAGGCCGCCTTCGGACGCATCATCCGTCGAACGCATGGAGGCGTTACGCAATGCGATGCCGCCGCGAGGCGTGCGAGACTTCTTCTTGGGAAGCGCGGCCAGATCAGCGCCGGGACTGTAAGCCGTAGCTTCAATGCCAGCGAGCGCGTCGGCGATTGAATTGTCCGAGTCGGGCAGTCTTCTCAATTCATCCAGCGTTGAGGGCAAAGTTCCGTAACGAGCGCGGTAATCGAGAAACGCGCGCTGAATCGTGTAGCCCTGCGCGTAGATGGCTGCCTCCTGGCGAAGCTCAATCTGGCGCAAACGTTCCGGGACGGTGATGCCGATTAAGGTGGCGATTAACACGGCGACTGTGATAGCTGAGTAGAGACCGCTGTACGCGACACGGCTCCAGATGAAGCGTTTGGGGTTGCGGCGAATGCTCCGGCAGATTAACGAGCCTACCCAGAGCGCGATGATCGTCGCCGGGATAGCAATCCACTTCAAACGCCAGGCGGCTGTCTCGGCAGCGCCCATGATTGACCAGAAGCGCAGAGATACTGGTGCGCGCTCGAAAATCGCGACGATGGTGCTGACGAGGAAAGTGACGAGCATGACGCCGCCCATGACGCCGACGAAAAGCGCGCGCCCATAGGACGGCAGCTCACGAGCAGGTCTCGACAGCGGGGGGCCGACGGCGCGCGCTCCGCAAGAGGCGCAGCCGTCTATTTGGAGATCGCCTTCAAACTTAAAACCGCAGCAGGGGCAAACTGTCAATTGCGTATACCTCAAAAGCTTTTAGGGAGAAACTTCGGTGCAACTTGCGGCGACTCCCGTCCTATTCCTTAGCGTGTCGCGCCCGCATTGCGCGCAAAATCCGGTTCGGGCATTCTTTCTTGCCCGGCGTTAGATGCAGTCTTGGCCTTAGCGGCTGCCGCTGAAGCGGTTGCCGCGTCGGCTTTATTAACTTCGCGCCACGTATGATACATGCGGTGCGCGAAAGTCCAGTAAGAACCGATTGCCAGAATCCAGAGCACTGCGGGCATCCGGTTCAGGAATGGGTTCTCAGATGCCGGATGCGTCGTCAGCGCGCCGATAATCAGCAGGACGACTCTTTCCGGGCGGCGCAGGAAACCCACGTCGCACTTCGGAATCAAGCTCTCGGCGCGCGCGCTCGTGTAACTGACCATGACCGAACCCATCAGGGCAGCGCCGGTCAGAAAAACGTTGAGCGTCGAATGAAACTCCGTGTCGCGCGCGTAAAAGACAATCAGGCCAACGAAGACGACCATATCGGAGAGGCGGTCAAGCGATGAATCGAGAAAGCCTCCAAACCTGGTTACGCGACCTGAAAGACGCGCCACCTGCCCATCGAGCATGTCAAACAAATTGGCGACAATCAGGATGACGCCAGCCCAGAAGAAGTGACCGTAGCCGAAAAGCAGCCCGCACCCGACGTTGATGGCGACGCCGATGACTGTGAGCAGATTCGGATTGACCCGGCCTGACGCCAGCCCGCGCACCATCGCATCAATAATTCGCTGCGCGCCGCGCCCGATGTTCAACCCAGACACTTCTTGTCGGCCTTTCTCCTGCTAACAACAAAGGCACTGCCCGCGAGCAGAGCCTTTCAAACAGCGCATCATAGGTGTGCGCCGAACGGCTGTCAAGGATAGTAAATGGTAAATGGGGAATCGTAAATAGTGAAAAGAAAAGCCATCATTTCTCGCCCGGAACTATTTCCGACTCTGCCGCTTTCGCTAATTCGTCGTGAATCGTCGTCAATCGTTTAATTTCAAAGTTGCGCGCCCCAGCCGGAGTACGAACCGTCACTTCGTCGCCCTCTTCTTTGCCGAGCAAGCTCTTTCCCACCGGCGACATGGTGGAAATCAATCCAGCCTGTGGGTCGCTCTCTTCCGGCGTGACGAGGCGATATGTCACCTCTTCTTCCTTTTCCCCGTCGTAAAGAACAAGTGTTGAGCCATAGCCAGCCCTGTCGCGCGGCACTCTCGAGATGTCAATTGAGCCGATTTCGCTGATTCGCTGACGCAACTCGACAATGCGTGCCTTGACCACATTCTGGCGGTCGAGCGCCGCGCGAAACTCCGCATTCTCGCGCAAATCACCGAACTCCAGCGCACGCTTGATCTCCTTCGGCAAATGCACACGCAATTCCGACTCCAACTCTTCTAGCTCCGATTGAAGCCGAGCTTTGATCTCTTCTATCAACTTTGTTCTCACT
>JACCVS010000524.1 GCA_013698055.1 Acidobacteriota bacterium | reverse complement strand
ACGACGATGATCTGCCCGCTCTTTTTGGCAGCGGCGATTGCTTCGATGGCTCCCAACGCCATCAAGTCACTACAGGCGAACACGGCCTGCACGTCAGGGTGGGATTGAAGGATGTTCTGGAAGACGTTGAAGCCTTGATCTCTTTCCCAGTTTGCTGTCTGGGAGGCGACGATCTCGATCCCCGGTGCTGCTTTGATGGCGTCGCGAAAACCTCTCAGGCGGGAGTCACCGGTCTCATGACCTGGGATGCCTTCGAGCACTGCCACCTTCCCTTTACCGCCCAGCCGTTTGGTGATGTATTCACCAGCGAGTTTGCCGCCCTCGTAGTTGTCCGAGCCGATGAAGGTCGCGATCTTCCCATTTGATTCGCTCAAGGCTTTAGCGTCCACGCGCGTATCTATGATGAGCACGGGAATGCTCGCGCGGTTGGCCTTCTCAATGGCAGGGACAATTTCTCTTGAGCCGCTCGGCGTGACGCACAGCGCTGCGACTTTGGTTTGAATCAGGTTCTCGACAATCTGCATCTGCTTCTCGACATCAACCTCGCGATCTGCTGCTTGCACGATCAAATTAACCCCCAATTTTTTGGCCTTCTCTTCAGCACCCCTTTGCATCTCGATAAAGAAGGGGTTGTTTGCAGTTTTCATCACGAGCGCAATTTTTGGCGCACCGCCGGTCTGGTCGCCGCCGCGCTGGCAACCGATGAGAGTGATTGCCAGTATTCCCAATAGAATCAGAAACAGATTCTTCTTCATAGCTGTTGCTCCTTCTTCATGGATGTTTCTTCCTGACGCTCTATTTCCCGCGCCGCTTTAACCCCATATCAATCAGCACGGCGACGATGATGACCGAGCCGATCACGACTTGTTGAATAAAAGATGAGATACCTAAGAGGTTAAGGCCGTTTCTGAGGACTGCCATGATCAATGCCCCGATCAAAGTCCCCACGACAGTACCTTCGCCGCCCAGCAAACTTGTGCCGCCGATAACCGTCGCGGCAATCGCGTCCAACTCGTAATTCATCCCGGCGATGGGTTGCGCCGAATTCAGGCGCGCCGTCAGCAGGATCGCCGCCAGCCCGCTGAGCAAACCGGCAATGCCGTACACCATCGTCTTGTATAATTTGACGTTGATGCCAGACAGCAGCGCGGCCTCTTCGTTGCCACCGATGGCGTATGTATAGCGACCCAGCTTCGTGCGCCTTAAAACGAAATACGCAATGGCATAGACGGCGATCATGATGACCACAGGCGTCGGGACGCGCAGCACTTCGCCGGTAGCGAACGAGCGAAAATTCTCCGAGAAGCCTGAGATCGGTCTTCCTTCCGTGTACATCAAGGCTGCGCCGCGAGCCACGCTCATCATGCCCAGCGTGGCGATGAACGGAGGCAGCCGCCCGACTGTGATCAGCAGTCCGTTCACCATCCCGCAGAGAAGTCCCACCCCTAAGCCGACCATCAACGCCAACGGTAGAGGCAGTCCGCCGTGAAGGGCGCTCGCCATGACCACACCGGCAAAGGCGAGCACCGAGCCGACCGATAAATCAATCCCGGCAGTGATGATGACGAACGTCATGCCGACCGCGACGATGGCGATAATGGTCGCCTGCTCGGCGACATTCAGAAGATTCGAGACGGTTAAGAAGTGGGGCGTCAAAGCCCATAGCACCAGGCTCAAGCCCAACAGCCCCGCCAAAGTGCTGAGCTGTCGTCCGTAGTGTGAGAAGAAATTCTGGCGCAGGGCTATTCCTCCAGAGCGCATTGTAAGATTTTTTCCTGTGTGGCTTCCTCGGCGGAGAGATCACCCGTGATTCTGCCCCCACGCATTACCAAAATGCGGTCGCTCATCCCAAGCACTTCGAGCATCTCCGATGAGATCATGATGATGGCGACGCCGGATGCTGTGAGCCGGTTCATCAACTGATAGATTTCGGTTTTCGCGCCCACGTCCACGCCGCGCGTCGGCTCATCGAAGATAAACACCTCGGACTGACAACAAAGCCATTTGCTCAAGACCACCTTCTGCTGATTGCCGCCGCTCAGATAAACCACCTTCTGGTCAAGGCCCGGCGTTCTAATCCGCAGGTCTTTCACATACTGACCGGCTGCGTGCTGCTCCTCACTCGTGTCCA
>JACCVS010000503.1 GCA_013698055.1 Acidobacteriota bacterium | reverse complement strand
CGGGCAATTCGTCTGAACCCCGTGCTTGCGGAGGCGTATTACAATCTGGGAACTGCTTATTACAATCTGGGGCAACTGACAGAAGCGATCACGCCGCTCAAGCAGGCTATCAGGCTGAAACCTGATTACGCCTGGGCGCACAGCAATCTGGGGGTCGTTTATTTTGAATCAAATCGTTTCACCGAAGCGATTGATTCTTACAGGCAGGCGCTGCGTTTCAAACCCGACTGGGTTGAAGCCCATTGTCTGCTGGCGCGGGCGTTTTACGAAGCAGATCGAAGCGCGGAAGCCATTGAATCTCTCAAGCGGGCAATTGGGCTAAAGACAGATTACGCGGGGGCATATAACAGCTTGGGTGTCATTTACTACAACACGGGGCGCTCCCGCGAGGCCTTCACAGCTTTTCGTGAAGCGATACGCTTCAAGTCCGACTACGCTGTGGCGCATTACAATCTGGGGGTGGCGAGTCTGGTTGAACATCGGAGAGACGCGGCATTAGAGCGATATCATGCGCTCAAGACGTTAAATGGAGAATTGGCGAAGAAACTCTATGGCGGAATCTACCGGGGGATGCTGCTCAACGTGAGCGACAAGTGAAACTTTCATCAGAACCACAGAGGCGTAGATGCACAGAGAATACAAAGGGAGTTGAGATTTCAATTGAGAATCTACAATGGTTTCCTCTGTGGTTAAAATCGGAATGTCAGGATAGGGCGACAGTTAATGGATGTAATGAGGCTGGCAGTCCAGCCGGGCGCATACGCAGAAGCTGCGATGAAGAGTGCAGAAGACCTGATCGCGCGCGCGCGTCGTGGCGACGAGGAAGCGTTCCGCCTGATCTTCGAGCGTTACACGCGACCCATCATTAGCTTCATTTTTTACATGGTCAACCGGGCGGACCTGGCCGAAGAGCTGGCACAGGAAACCTTTGTCCGCGCGTACAAAAATCTCGATGCCTTGCGCGACGAAGCAAAACTCTCTACATGGCTCTTTGGCATTGCCAGAAATATTGCGCGCGAATCACTCCGCAATCGTCACAGGGAGCAGTTCCAGGTTGAGCTTAGTGATCGCACAGTGCTTGAGATGAGCGCACATGAGTCCTCGCCAGCAGGTCGCCTTCTCGATAAAGAATTAAACAACATGGTGCGCGACGCGCTTTCCAGGCTGGATGAAGATAAGCGACTGGTTTTCACGCTCAAGGTTTACCAGGAGCGAAGCTATGATGAGATTGCTGAAATTACCGGCTTTACAATTCCGAAAATCAGGAATGATCTTCACCGCGCGCGTGCCGAGATGCGCCGCCGCCTGGGTCCTTATCTGGGAGAAATAAGATGAGATGCGAAGAGTTCCAGTCCAAAGTTGAAGACTATTTCGACGGCGAGCTGGACGACAGAACAGGTGAATTTGCGGCTCAACACATGAACGCTTGCAAAGCTTGCGCGAGCCTCTATTTGAAACTGGAGGATGAACAAGAGCTATATCTGCAATATGAGTGCGACGCTCAGCCTGCGCCAGCCTTCTGGGACAACGTCATGGCGCGGGCAGTGCAGGAGAACACTGCTCGCTCCTCGCGGCCTCTCACAATTCTGCGCGGCTGGTTTAGCGGCGCATTCGGAAATTTCACTGCTCCGCGTTTCAGTCCTTCACTCACAGCCCTGATCGTGCTCGTCGCAATCGGAATTACTATCGGAGTGATGCGCTACGTCAATTCACGTGAGAGAACCAATACTCCCGTCGGCCTGTCTCAAAACGAAAGCGTGCCCGCGAGCGTTTCTTCATCGTCGCCGGATGAGGTTGTCAGTTCAGCAAATCCGCCGAAAGACGACAAGACAGGAGAGCAGGGAAGCAGGCGGGATGGGAATGAGCAGCCACAGCTTGTTAAAGATGGTGGTCGGAGAAAAGGAAATCCGGTTCTGGCAGTGAGCAATAAAAACGTCGAACGAAATAACAGCAGGCCGTCAACTTCCGGGCGCACGCCGACATCCGATGAGCTTGTCCGTGAAGCAGAGCAGAAGTATGTTGAAGCGATAGCCATGCTGTCGCGTGATGTCACTCGTCGTCGCTCGCGGCTCGACGCTGAAACAGCGGCACGATTCGAGCGAACTCTGGCCGCCGTCAACCGTACCATCGCCGACACGCGCCGCGCTGTGCGTCAGCATCCCGGCGACCCACTTGCCGCAAAATACATGCTCACGGCTTATGCCAAGAAAGTTGACGTGCTCCGTGAAATAATCGGCTACTGATAACTACTGGAATTGATTCGGAGACAGAAAGTGAAGGGGCAGCACATGAAGGGCAGAGCAGCGATGCGGCTTAATCGAGTCGCCCCAGTGGTTATGGCGGTGCTCATGAGCTGTGCCATCGCCGGGGCGCAGCAAATATCCGGATCATCAAAGCAAAGCTCTTCGCCAACAGATTCCGAAACACGAGCGGGCGGTAACTTCAACAACAGCTTTGCGTCCAGCGAGTTCGCTTTCAACGCAGGCGTTATCGTTCAAGGTGCTCCTTTCTCAGCAGTCGCCATTAAGGAGACTACACAAATCCTGAGCGATGGACGCCGCTTCGTGCGCCGGATGACTGCAAGCATTTACCGTGACAGCGAAGGCCGCACCCGCCACGAATGGGGGAATGAAACAAAGACCCCTGAGGCTGGCCGCGTTCCGATGATCTACGATGCCGTGACCGGCGGAATCTATTTTCTTGATCCGAGCAAGCGTCGTGTGTCTCAGTTATCTTCGCCGGTTAAAGAGGCTGTGTTGCGGCAAGTTAAAGTTATCACGCCGCAGAGTCCGCCAGAGAAGATCACACAGGTGCTCGGCGAAACAATCGAACCGCTCGGGACAAAGAGCATCGAAGGCGTGACCGTCGAGGGCGTGCGTGTCACAACCACGATTCGCGGAACTGAGAAGAGCGGCCAGCCGCCTGCCAAAGTTATCTACGAGCATTGGTACTCGCAGGAATTGCGTCGGAGCATCTTGATCAAGGTGACTGACCCGCGCTTCGGCGAGGCATCGTACCGGCTCATCAAAATTGACCGCAAGGAACCACCACGCGAGTTGTTTATCGTGCCTACGGACTACCAACTCGATTCGAGGAAGAGTCGTGAACCGGAAGGCAGGCTTGCGACGGTTGCGCCGGTCAGCGTCAGGCTCGAACGCGGCGGCAAGGTCACTGTGGACAATCGCACGACGGGACGCATCGTCATCATCGGATGGGATAAAGATACGGTTGAAGCCCGAGCGACCAGCGAGCGCGGCGTCGAGGCGGTCAGGTTTTCCGTCCGGGGAGATTCGTCGGACAGGTCCGTCTGGTTGAAGGCAGACTACGCGAAAGTCGAAAAGCCTGAGACGCGTCCGGACGTTTCTCTGGCCACACCTGTGCCTTCACTTAATCCTGAAAATCCCGCGCCTCTCTCTGCTGAGCTACCCCGGCAGGCTCGCCTGCCCGAAATTTCATCTCAAGATACAGTGATTGACCCGCCGATGCGTGATGACCGTCCTCTCGAAGTTCATCTTGAGGTGCGAGTGCCACGCTATGCCGAGATTGAAGTGATTAAAGTCATCAGGAGCCACGTTGAAGTGACAGGCGTTGAAACGCCTGTCGTTGTCCTCGGCGACAAAGGCGACGTAATCTTAAAAAACGTCGGCGCGGTGGAGGTTCGCACGCGCACTGGCGCAGTCGGGGTGGATAACACAAGTGGGCTGGTTGACGTGGTGACAGCGAGCGGGCCTGTTCGTGTGCGGCATGTAAGAGGCGATGTGCGCGTCCTTTCTATTGGCGGGCAGGTCGAAATCGAATGCGCGCGCGGGCGCGTTAATGTTGACTCAGCCTCAGGTCTCATCAGGCTCGATAACATTTTCGGCGACGTTGATGCCAATACTTCGAACAGCGACGTGTTCTTCACGGGCGCACTTCGTAAAGATGGCCGCTATCATCTTAAGTCCATGTCTGGCGCGGTTGAGATGTCGCTCCGCGATAATCCGCCGGGTTTTACAGCCGCACTCTCATCTTATCGTGGTCTGATCGAGAATCAATTTCAATTGAAGATCAAACAGGCATCGCCACCTGAAGAAGCGATCAACCGCCGCATCATCGGTCGCTACGGGGACGGGCAGGCGCAGATTACACTGGATACATTCGACGGCAAAGTTAAGCTCTCGAAGCTTGCGCCCGGTGCCGTGAAAGATTGTCAATAAGGCAAAAGGTTAATAGGAAGGATAAAAAGTGAGGCGGAAGCCGGTTTCACAGAACCGATTTCCGCCTCACTTTTTATCCTTCTTTTTGCCTTGAGCTACACGCTCATGATTTCAATCTCTTTGGTCTTCATCAATTCGTCAATCTTGCCGATGTAGGTGTTGGTCAGTTTCTGAATATCATCCAGCCCATCGCGCTCGTTGTCTTCCGAGATGGTTTTATCCTTGAGCATTTTCTTCAGGCGGTCATTGGAGTCACGACGGATGTTGCGAATCGCTGTCCGATGCTCTTCGGCGATGTCATGCACTTGCTTAGCAAGCTGCTTGCGGCGCTCTTCCGTCAGAGCCGGAATCGGAATGCGAACGAGCTTGCCATCATTTGAGGGGTTGAGACCGAGATCGGCGGCGCGGATGGCTTTTTCGATTGCGCCAAGCTGTGTTTGATCCCAGGGCTGAACGGTCAGCATCTGCGGCTCAGGCACATGAACGGAAGCCATCTGGCTGAGCGGCGTCGGCGTCCCGTAATATTCGACCATCACGTTGTCGAGCAGGCTCACGACGGCGCGCCCTGTCCTGACTGTCGCCAGCTTACGCTTCACGTCTTCAATGACCGCTTCCATCCGCGGTCGCGCTTCATTACTGACATCTTTCTCGCTCATAAATTTCTCCGAAATTTGGTTCAAGGCTCAAGGTTCAAGGTTCAAGGTCGAAGCGCAAACTTTGAACCTTGAACCTTGAGCCTTGAACTATTTCTCGACGCACACGCGCGTGCCGATGCCTTCCTCGCCGGTGGCGACGCGCATGATGTTGCCGTGTGTTCGCATGTTGAAGACGACGATGGGCAGGTTGTTATCCATGCACAGGCTGATGGCGGAGGCATCCATCACCTTCAATTGCTTTTCGAGAACTTCCTGGTACGTGATGCACTCGAAACGGGTCGCCGTCTCGTCTTTCATCGGGTCGGCGCTGTAGATGCCTTCGACCTTCGTCGCCTTGAGAATCACGTTGGCCTTGATTTCAAGCGCTCGCAGGGCAGCCGCCGAATCGGTCGTGAAATAAGGATTGCCTGTGCCCGCAGCGAAGATGACGACCCGGCCTTTTTCCAGATGGCGAATGGCGCGGCGGCGGATAAAAGGCTCCGCAAGCTGCGGAATCTCTATGGCCGACATAACGCGCGTGTAAACTCCCTGCTTTTCGAGCGCATCCTGAAGGACAACCGCGTTCATAATCGTCGCCAGCATACCGATATAATCGGCGCTGGAGCGATTCATGTTGCCCGCGCTCTTCGAGACCCCGCGAAAGATGTTGCCGCCCCCGACCACGACCGCAATTTCGACGCCGAGTTCTCGTACGGCCTTGATCTCTTCGGCGACAGAATGCGCGACATCAACATCAATGCCATAATTTTGCGCGCCCATCAAAGCCTCGCCGGAAATTTTCAGCAAGATGCGGCGATAGGCCAGTTCGGCGACGTTTGTTGCGGTGGCTTCCATTGCTCTAAAGTTCAAAGTCCAGTGTCCACGATTGACTTTGGACTAGCTCCCTGCGAGCGCGGCGACTTCGCCGCCGAAATCATCGTCACGCTTCGCCAGACCCTCGCCCATCTTGTAGCGCATGAAGCGGCGAATCGTAATCTTTTCGCCGGTCTTGGCGGTCTTCTCAGTGACTAACTCGCCGACCGTTTTGGCGGGGTCTTTGACGAACGGCTGATCGAGCAGCACTGCCTCTTCATAAAACTTATTGAGGCGTCCCTCGACGATCTTATCAATCACCTGGTCAGGCTTGTTGGCCATCTTCGGATCGTTTTTGGCCTGAGCACGCGCAATCTCGCGTTCTTTATCGAGGGCGTCTGTGGGGACTTCCTCACGCGAGACGAAGCGCGGCTCAGCAGCCGCAACGTGCATCGCAACATCTTTGATGAGTTGCTGAAATTCCTCGCCACGAGCAACGAAATCGGTCTCGCAGTTGACCTCGACCAGCACGCCGACTTTGCCGCCCATGTGGATGTAAGAGCCGACTGCGCCCTCTGCTGCGATGCGGCCTTCCTTCTTGCGCGCGGACGCAAGGCCCCGCTCACGTAAAATTTCAATCGCGCGCTCTTCAACACCATCAGCTTCTACGAGCGCGTTCTTGCATTCCATCATTCCTGCGCCCGTCTTCTCCCGGAGCGACTTGACGCCGCTCGCCGTAATCTCTGCCATTATGGAAAATCTCCCTCTGAGAACAGAATTCAGGGGCCAGAATCCAGAAGTCAGAAATGAAAACAAAAGCGGTTCTCCGCCTTATCATTCTGGCTCCTGGCTACTGAATTCTGAATTCCTGTTTTACAAAAAATTGCGCAGCCCGGCGGAAACACCCGCGTCTATGGACTGCGCTCGCCGTAAAATTGAGATCGTTGATCTGTTTAGCTTGCGACGCCGACCGATTCAGCGCCCTTTTCCTGTTCGGCGGATGAGTCAGGTCTCGACTCGGCTTCACCTCCGCCGCCACTGCTGGCCCCTGGAGCAGGCACGCCCGTTCCCGCCTGCGGGTGGTCGCCAATGCTGTCAGGTTGCTGCCCTGTCTTGCCGAAGCCCTGATTGCCTGGAACAGAAACCTGCGTTTCAGTTGAAGGCGTAGCAGCTCCCATGTCGGTCGCGTTCCCGGCTTCACGTCCGGGATCAACGCTCGGCGCGCTGCTTGTACTATCGGTAGTCGCGTTGCGGGGCGCTCTCGCACCGCCGTCACCGTTTCCTTCTGCCGCCTCTGTCTGTTGCGCGTCGCCTTCCGCTGCTGCTGCGTCTGCGCCTTCGGCGATCATTTGCTGACCTTCAAGAACAGCGTCGGCAATGCGCGAAGCGAACAATC
>JACCVS010000528.1 GCA_013698055.1 Acidobacteriota bacterium | reverse complement strand
CGACGGGATTGGCCTGCGACAAACAGGCTAAGCGGAAGATTCATGGCGGGCCGGAGCGTGCGCTCTGTCTCTACGCGCTCGAACGCATCGCGGAGTTACAGGATGAAGGGCATCCGATCTTTCCCGGCTCAGTTGGTGAGAATGTGACGGTCGTGGGCGTTGATTGGGAAACGCTTGAGCCGGGCAGCCGCCTCGCGTTGGGCGACGAGGTGATTATTGAAATCAGTTCGTACACCGCGCCATGCTCGACCATCGGAGCATCATTCATCGGCGGCAAGTTCAAGCGCATCTCTCAGAAACAGCATCCCGGGGATTCGCGCCTGTACGCGCGTGTGATTCAGACGGGAAGGCTGGAGACGGGTCAGAGGGTGCACGTGCTGACTGGGACGGAGAGCGTGTAGGTTAAACATCTCTACCGGAGCTAAGCGTGAATATTGTAGGAGATTGAAATGGCACGCATTGAGGGAGTCAATCCTGACAATACTGAGGGCTATGTCAAACAGGTCTTCGATGCCCAGGCTAAGAAGTGGGGAGCGCCGCTTCTCAATCATCTCGTTTACGCGCGTCGCCCGACGATCTTTCGCGGTGCGCGTGGGATGTGGATGGGCATTGATGGCTCCGGTTTGATTGATGCTGGTTTACAGTCCCTAATTAACCGTCGCATCGCTTTCATTAACAAGTGCGAATTTTGACAGGATATCAACGCTGCCGTGAGCAGCGAACTCGGCATCCCGGATGAAAAGATACTCGCTCTGCATGATTACGCCGTCAGCCCGCTTTACGATGAGGCGGAGCGAATCGCGCTCGAATACGCCGATTGCATGACCATCACCGGGCGCGAGGTCACGGACGAGTTGTTCGCGCGGCTGCGCGCCGTATACGACGACGATGCGATTGTAGAGTTGACGGCCATCATCGCGTGGGAGAACGCTTCGAGTAAGTTCAACCGTGCGTTGCGCGTGCCTTCTCAACAATTATGGAAGCGAGACGGGTGAAAGGTAAATCGAAGATGGAAGATTTCAAGCCGACGGAACGAACAACTGTTAAGCGACTTCCGAAGCGTGGGAATTACGAGCGAGAGACTATCAACCAAATCCTCGACGAAGGTTTCATCTGTCACGTGGGCTTTGTGGTGGATGGTTCCCCGGTCGTCATCCCGACGGGTTACGGGCGGCTGGGCGACCAACTCTATATTCACGGCTCGGCGGCGAGCCGGATGTTGAAGACGTTGCGTGAAGGCATCGGCGTTTGCGTGACCGTCACGCTAATTGATGCGCTGGTTCTCGCACGCTCCTCCTTTCATCACTCAATGAACTACAGGTCTGTCGTCATCTTCGGCAATGCGCGAATCGTGGAAGACGAGGACGAGAAAATGAAAGCCCTCCAGACGTTCACAGATCACATCATGATCGGGCGATGGGAGGAGGCGCGCATCCCTAATCAGAAAGAATTGCGCGCGACGATGGTGCTGTCGCTTTCCCTCAATGAGGCTTCTGCCAAGATACGCACCGGCCCGCCCGTTGACGATGAAGAGGATTACGAGATTCCCGTCTGGGCCGGGGAACTCCCGCTCCATCTGGCAACCGGCGAAGCCGTGCCTGACTCCCGCCTGCGGGATGGAATAGAGATTCCGCAATACGTTCAGAATTACCGAAGGCCACAGGCGACCGATGAGCGGTGAGGGATAAGCTCCGTCCACTTTTGACGAGAGGAGAAGGTAGTCGAATAAAGCTGAGAAACCTCTAATGAATTGCTAAATAGCAGTTACCTCAACACCTCGCAGGCAGGCACACAAAATAAGAATGGGCAGCCATATAGCTACCCATTCTGTTGTGGTACACCCGGTTCGGCTCGAACGAACGACCTTCTGATTCGAAGTCAGACGCTCTATCCAACTGAGCTACGGGTGCGTGGTGGAAGTCACAGAAACAGACTATAAGTCGCGCTTCTTTGGGTGTCAAATAAGCTAGATTCAAGCTGAAAGAAATAGGATCGTGAGTTGAAAGGTGAGATGTTGGATATCCTTCTCATGCGTTAAAACGGTATCATGTTGACCAAGGAGCAAGACGAGTTGCTCAATTATAATTTCATATCAAGGGGAATAGTAAAAATGCCTGAATTACGCGGCGAGCAAGCGACGCCTGAAATCAAAGCGGAATGGGAACGTGCCTACGGATTTTACAGGGAATCGCCCGGGGACCCACGCGACAAGAAGAATGATCGCACGGAGCGAATAGGCTACGTTGCGCAAATGATGAGCCTGACGCACAAGCAGGCGAAACGACGGATCAGGAATTATGAGGCGTGGCAGCGCAACCTCAAGAATGGTCTGGTCGCATCATGAGCGTCTGTCCCTACCTAGCCCGCATCACAATCGAGCCGGATTTCTAAACGCAGCTATGCGCGCTGGAATTCCGGCGCGCGACCTCATTTTAGCTTTTAGTGTCCAGCGGTTTTCAGTTTCACGCCAGCCTGAATGTCGCGGCGGATATAACGCACGAGGTCGTTGATCTGTTTCTCGTTGAGCCTGTCTTTGAAGGCGGGCATCCCGTCGCCGCCCTGAGCAATCTGTTTGGTGAACTCCGCGTCGGAATGTTCGAGACCATGTCCTTCCAAAAGACTCGGAACTTTCATCCGCTTGCCCTCGATTTTCACCATGCCGCCCTCACCTTTGTCCTGATGACAGGCCGTGCAGAACTGCCCGTAAGCGGTCTTCGCCTCAGCCAACTCATCGGGCGTGGGAGTCGCGGCGGCAGTTGCGGTCGCTTTAGGCGACGCGGCGGGCGTTGCTTGCGCGCCTCCTGCGTTCGCTGTTTGATTCGTGCTTGTTGAATCCCCGCAAGCTGTGGCAAAGAGCGTGACGGCGGCAACGATGATGGCAAGTTTGACAAGTTTCATTCGTATTCTTCCCCAAGCGGAATCAGGATTTCAGAACTAAAAGCGTTACGAGCGACGGGAGTATAGCAAAAGCGATGATGAAGAGAAACGGTGAACGCGGAACGCCGAACGATGAATTGTTTTTATTCCGCGTTCATCCCTCATCCCTCATCCCTCATCCCTTCGCTCGTCCCTCATCCTTATTTCAGTCCCGCGACCCATTCGGCCATCTCGCGTTTTTCGGCTTCCGTCAGCTTGTCTGCATAAGACTTCATCGGAGGCTCTATGCCGTAGGCCAGCGGGTCGTTGAGAAGCCCGATGATGTCTTCGACTGTGCGGCGCGGTTTCGAGGCGACGCCGAGTAGTTTCGGCATCATCGGAGCACCCTGTCCGCGCGTGCCGTGACAGGCCGAACAGTGCTTGATGTAGGACTCGGGCGGCGCGCCTGTGTTGTTCGTCGAAGCAATCGGTGAAACGCCTACTTGCGGGCTGGGCGACGGTGAGCCGTCGGGAGTTTTTGCGCCATCGTTTGAATTGGGGTTGTTCGTCCCCTGCGGCTCAATGCTCACGGATTCGCTGGTGCGTGCGCGCAAAGGGATAAAAGGCGAATTACGAAAAGCCGTCTCTTCGGCTTCCTGGCGGCGGAGTTGCGCGCGGGTGAGGGGATTACTCGAGTCATCCACGTAGGCGATAATCGTTAGGCTGATAACAAGTAGAAATGCGAGAGAGAAGAGCGCAGCGCCGATGTTGCGCCGCGGGTGAACCATGACTCTGTTCAGCGGTTTCTTGAGAAAGGGCAGTATCGCCAGCCCGAAGAGAATCAGGCTCGGAAGCGCGACCGCGATGAGGCTGGCTGCGCGACCCGGCAAATACTTGAGCATCTGAAAGAGCCACAGGAATTGCCCGCCGGGTCGAGGCAGATAGCCGGGCGCTGCCGTGTCAGCCGGAGGCCCGAGCGGCGCGAAGGATTTCCAACTGTAGAGAGCGAGCGCGATAAAGACCACGCCAGCCGCAATCGCGTTGCGTACGACCTGACGATGCATCCACTTTTCCAGCCGACGCTCTTCGGCTGCGCTGACCAGTGCTCTTTCACGAAAAACGAACAATCGAGCCGCAAGCACAGTCAGGATAATCGCGGGGATGATCAGCGCGTGCAGCGCGAAGAATCGCGCCAGTGTCAGCGGCGAGATTTGAGAGCCGCCCAGCAGCCATGAGCGCGCGGCGTTGCCGACGAGCGGAAGACCGCCAGCGATCCCTTCCGTGACGCGCGTTCCGAAGAATGCTCGCGCGTCCCACGGCAGAGAGTATCCGGTCGCGCCTGCGGCGAAGATTAAGCCGAGCAGGATCACGCTCGCCATCCACCCGACGGGGCGGCGGCGGTAAGTCGCGCGCCAGAACATCTGCGCTAAGTGAAGCACGAGCGCAAGCGTCAGCCACTGCGAGCCGTGATGATGAAGGGAACGAATCCATGAGCCTGCGGGCACGACCTTTTCGATATAAGACACGGTCGTGTGCGCGCTCTCCGTCGAAGGGACGTAATAGAAACCGAGCAGCAGCCCCGTCACGAACTGTAAAGCGAGGAGCATAACGACGACGCCCGCGGTCGTTCGCGCCCACGCTTCAAGGCCGCTCGAAGGCTTGTCTATTAAAGTGCGCTCGATGTCTTCGAGCGTCGTCCAACGCGCAACCCAACTCTCTTTCGGCTGCGCAGGTTGTGTGGAATCCGCACGCTCGCTCATCCGCGCACAATCCGTTCTTTAATATTGTTCAGATAGCTTTGATATTTGACCTGAAGCACGCCGTCTTTTTCGCGCGTCGGCAGCGGATCAAGGCCGCGACGCGAGGGGCCGCTCAGCACCTCGCCGTCAGATGCGAAATAGCTGTCATGGCAAGGGCAGAAAAACTGGCTCTCTTCGGCACGCCACGCGACGTTGCAGCCCTCGTGCGGGCACATGCTCGACAAGACCTGATTGCCTTTGTGAGGCAGCACATAGACGAAGTGTTCTTCAAGCGTGCTGGCCCAACCCGCGTGATGCTCGGCGACGATGCTCCGCATGATCGGCTTTTCGCCCGTTAGCTCTGCCAGCGGCGCGACATTGTTCCATTCTGCTTCTTGCAGCATCTTGGCCGGGCGCAGGAAGCGAAAAGCTGCGGTCGCAACGGTCGCCGCCAGACCCGCGAAGATGCCCACAGGAATCCAGACGAGAAAATCTCTTCGCCCTTTATCAATCTTTTTTGTCCGCTTGGTGCGCTTGGAATCGGAATCCGGCATGATAAGTATGAGTCTGGAGTCTGAAGTCTGGAGTCTGGAGTCAAAAGCGAAAAGACTCTTCTGTCTTTTGACTCCAGACTCCAGACTTCAGACTCGCTAGACTTTTCTTCCTCTTCGCCTCAGAATGGCTACGACTTCCGGCGCGCATTTTATCCTATCGGGGCGAGATTGTGCGACCCCGTTCCGGCGAAATCAGATAAGAGGTTGAAAGAAACATGGGCACTACTGAAGACGAAAGCAAGAACTCAACTTACGGCTCGCTGCGGCTGGCTCCGGCCACAGACGACACGATTCAACCGAAATCGCTGCTTCCCCGTCAATTCGTCAGTTTCACTTTCCACCGAGTGCGCCCCGAATGGCGCTTGCTGGAAGATGGCGTGAAGGAGCAGGCGAGGCGGGAATTCGCCAACGCGCTTGAAGAGTTTCGCCGCGAGTTGTTGATTCATACCTATTCGCTGGTGGGACTCAGAACGAATGCAGAGCTGATGACATGGCGCATCGGCTACCGGCTGGACTCGATTCAGGAGATGACGGCGCGGCTCAACCACACACAGCTTGGGAAGTACATGGAGACGACGCAATCATTTCTTTCGATGACCAAGCGCTCGATGTACATAGACAAAGATAATCCAGAGCACGTCGAAGATCGTTTGCACATCATTCCGGGAAAATCCAAGTATCTGTTCGTCTATCCCTTTGTCAAAACGCGCGAGTGGTACGCGAAACCCTCGGACGCGCGGCAGGAGATGATGGATGAACACATCCGCATCGGATCGAAGTATCGCTCGGTCAAGCTGCACACCACCTACTCCTTCGGCCTAGACGATCAGGAGTTCGTCGTCGCCTTCGAGACGGATGAACCCTCAGATTTTCTAGACCTCGTGCAGGAGTTGCGTGAAACGAAGGCCAGCTCTTTCACCTTGCGCGACACGCCGATGTTCACCTGTCGCCAGCGCACCATTGCCGAATGCCTGGAAGCGATGGGTTAGAACCAGAGATGCATCTTTGTTGCGTTATACAATTCATGTATGAACTAGGCGTAGAGCCTGACTTTTGAAGAAGCGATCATGCGTAACCTTATATTGCGTATCTTTGTAGCTTTGCTTACGTTCACTATTGGAGTGTTAGTGGCTCAACCCTTTCTTTGGGAAATCACGCCCCCGCCAGCACAAGAAGTAGAGTTTTTGCCTAAAGACAGCGTTGGAAAAATCATTGAGGATTATAATAAACGATGCTATGAACCTATCCCACCCGCACTTTATATAGACGACAAAGGAAACTTTCGCTGTACCGGCGAGCTTGGCGACCGGAAAATCAAAAAGCCAAGTTGCTCCTAACTGACCTTTTTCAGACAAGCCCAAAGATACAGAAAGATTTGAAACGAAGGCGCGGAGAAGCATCCCATGAAGAGTCGCAATCTTTACCGTTGTTTCTCCGCGTCGTTCTGTCTTCGCTCCTCTCTGGCGCTGGCGCTTCTTTGTTTGCCGCTGATAGCGCAGGTCTCTTCGCCTTTACCTTCTGAAAAGCCCCCTCCACAGGCTCGCTTTGAATATCTGTGGTACGAGGCAGAGAACATGCGAGGGTTTGCGACAAATGAACGTCACGAGCCTGTTCTTAATCCTTCGTGGACAAATCCGCTGCGTGCCGTAGCTCCGGGTTGGGGGATCAATGGGCCGGGCGTTTCCGCTGAATGGACGCAGGGAGGCGAGAGCGAGTGGAACTCGGCGGCAGCGAGCGCGGACGAGACGAAGGCGATAATTTATCAGGATGTAGAAGTCCCTCGCGCCGGACAGTATAAAGTCTGGGTGCGCTATGCGGATTGGGCGAACCGCACGGAAACTTTCACCGTGCGCGTCGCGCAGGACGGGCGCGAAGTTTTCCGGCGTGACTTCGGCGCGCGAGACATCCTCGATTCTCACGACGAAGTGAGCATGTACTGGAAGTGGGCTTTCACCTGGGACGGTGCGTCGGCCACGCTTTCGAAAGGCGCGGCGCGCGTCTCGATTGAAATTGAGAAGGCAGCAGAAGCGCGACGACACGTTGACTGCTTTGTCTTGACCAATGATCCCGCTTTCGTGCCCGAAGGTAGAAGCAAGCCGGATTTCGCGGCGATGCGTTACCTGCGTGAATGGTCGCGAACACGCGCACCGCTTGCGCCTCTCGTCGAACCGGACTCGAAAGTGGGTGAAGTGCCCGCTCTATGGCGT
>JACCVS010000478.1 GCA_013698055.1 Acidobacteriota bacterium | reverse complement strand
CTGCGGTCTCGACGGACGTGTGGCAATAACGACAATCAATCCCGTCGTCGCCCGAGTGGTGCTTGTGGCTGAATTGCACGGGCTGCTCGCGCTCGACATACGCCCCCGTGACCCACGAAGAGCGGTTAATCGCCGCGATGAACCAGAGCGCTCCGACGGCGATAAAGATAGTCCCGAAGATCGTGAGCCTGGCTATAAAATTTGTGCTGCGATGAAAAATCTGAGGCATTGCCCCGGCCTTTCGTTCAGACTTCCGAAAAAGCGAACTAACGTGCTGGCAGCAAAAGACGCGGGACGATAACAGCTTGAAGATGGACTACTAGCACGACAATCCGGCAGCAGTCTCGATTAGAAGTCAATCGAGTACACCCGTGCCTTGATCCCCATTCGTTTTCTCTGCCTATAGAAGTAATGCCAAGTGCGGCTACTTTACCAGATGAGCAAAGTTTTTCAAGTCAGCAATTGCTGTTGGAGGCGAGTTTTTCTCGACGCAGGTAAAATATTTAAGAAATGAAACAAAAAGATGAAGAAGAAGAGGGGTGAATTCTGACGATTGGACGCGCCTTCAACAGGAAAATGTCCGTAGCGACCATGCCTATTGTAAAAAGTTGTCGTACTCTTCCCTGATCGTCCCGTAACACTTACAGGAAACGGCTTCCAGCCCAGCCCGATCCAGAATCTTTATCTGGCCGCGGCTGTAGCTGATGAGCTTCTGCTTTTGCAACGCGCTGGCCGCCAGCGTGACCTGTTCACGGCGAACTCCCAGCATGTGCGAGAGAAACTCCTGAGTAAGGCGGAATTCATCACCTTCGACGCGGTCGTGCGTCATCAATAGCCAGCGTGCCAGGCGAGCGTTGACGACATGAAAGCGGTTGCAGGCCGCCGATTGCGAGACCTGCGTCAGGAGCGAGTGTGTGTAGCGGAGCAGCAGGTCGTGGAGCGAAACACAACCATTGCTCACCTCCTTGCGTAATAGGGGAGCCTTCATTCTCATGGCGTTGCCCGCTCCCTGCACCAGACCGCGGCAGCGCGATTTGGTTACTCCCATGAAAGCGGAAAGACCCGCCATGCCGTCATTCCCGACCATGCCCACTTCAAGGTGAGCGCGGCCATCTACCACAGACAGCAAAGATATGATGGAGTTGTCGGGGAAGTAGACGTGGCGGAGCCGGTCGCCGGTCTCAAAGAGAATGTCGCCGAAAGTCAGCGTGACAGGCTCCAGGTCGGGCAGCAGGCGTTGATACTCTTTTTTAGGAAGGGCAGCGAGCAGCCGGTTTGTAACCGGCTCACTTCTTTTTCTGATTGACATTGGAACTCCTTGTATCTGTCAGGTCTTGCAAGACAGCAGACGGCACAAGGAGAAGGTCATTAAGCTCTTCCCGATGTCGAACGATGAATTATCAAAAGATCAGACTCAATATAAGACTTGAGCTTGCAGAGCCTATAACACGCCGACTCAGTTATGCTTCACTCTAACCCTAATGACTGGTTGATGCAGGTAGCACACGGTTGAGCAGATCGCTCAACTGGTCAAAATCAATTGGCTGGGCGATGAACCAACTGCACCCGGCGGCGAGGGCGTTTGTTCGCGTTTCTTCCGTCGGGTGGCTGGACATGGCTACGATGGGAACATCACATTCCCCGACATGTTCGCGGATGCGCCGTGTGGCATCCATGCCATCGAGCACCGGCATGAGTAAATCCATCAGGATCAGATCAGGGCACTCGCCGCGAGTCAAATCAACTGCCTCCTGACCGTTAACGGCTTCCACGACGCGACATTGCCTTTTCTCCAGCCAATACCTTAAAAGACCACGGATATCCTCGGAATCATCAGCGATCATGACACTCGGATTGATGGTTACTTGCATAAGAGTCTTTATCGACGACAAGCATTGGATTCTCGAAAAAAAATTGACCCTCTATGAGTAACACGAGAGAGGAATAGGTGTCTGTGCGTTGACACACATAGGTCAGGAAGTGAGGAAGAAGCCGAGCAAAATCGTCTTACCCGAGCAGGCGGTCATTCTCGGCTTTAACTACCTGATAACACTCACAGGCGCACTCTTCCAGAATCCCCCGGTCGAGAATCTTGATGTGACCGCGCTTGTAGCTGATCGCCCCTTTATCCTTCAGACGCTGAGAGGTGATGCTGATGGCTTCACGTTGGAGTCCTAGCATGTTCGAGATGAACTCATGCGTCATTTGCAACTCATCGCTGTGCGTCCGGTCGTGTGTCATCAGCATCCAGCGGCAGAGTCGCTGCTCGGTTGTGTGCAGACGATTACAGACGGCGGTTTGTGAAATCTGGGTGATGAGCGCCTGCGTGTACCGCAGCAAAGCGAGTTGAAATGCGCCGCCCCGTTTGAATTCCTCCTGCATCGCCGTCGCACTCATCCTGAGCGCCTCGCCCGCCCCCTGGACAATCGCTCGATTGGGTGTGGTATCGCCGCCCATGAACAGGGCGATGCCGACGAGTCCTTCATTACCCACCAAGCCCACTTCGGCAGTCGAGCCGTCAATCATAATGTAGAGCAATGAAACATGAGAGGATGTCGGGAAATAGACATAATCCATTTGACCCTGCGACTCGTAGATAATGTCGCCGAGAGAAAAAGTGACTGGCTTCAGATTAGGCAGCAGCCGTTGATAGTCTTCGGCAGGCAGGGCGGTGAGCAGTCGGTTGGGATTCGGCTCCGAAAACGTTTGGGATTGAGACATAGGGAAGCCTCCTTCTCTTTTCTCCTGAATAAGGAATTAGAGGCCGCAATGAAGCCCCAAGGCTCTTGACCATGCTACATGATGAGAAGGTAGAGCTTCTTGCGCCGCCACCATCAGAATATAACATGAAGATTGTACACGCTATGTGCGCAATCGCAACAGACGAAAGAGATCTGCTCGTTTATCCTTCTGTTGCAAGTCATTGAAAAAGTTTGCCGGTGTAAGCAGTCTTTGGGAGAGGAACTGCTCGCAGCGCTGACTCAGGCAAACCGGGCGTCTGGCTGCTATTAACAAGGGGCATGGGAAAGAGTGGATCTCAGCAAGAACGAGCTCCACCCTTTATTTTCACGCGATTCAGTTCCCGACACTAGATTCATGCCAACGACCAAATTACGTGAGCGCGGTATCTATGCGCTGCCGGACAAAAGGGAATTCATCGTGCGCCAAAGCGGAAGAGATGAATACGGCCTTTATCTCCCAAAGACTTGGAAGAAATTAGAGTTTGCTGAGTATCGGCTGAATACCGAGGGACGCATTCTTGAGTCGAGGGTACGCCCACTCGCTGGCGCGTCGAAGATTTAATCGATATGGGCCGTACTACTGAAATCTTATAGGTCGGAGTTCTCCACCCGAGACCGGAGGGCATTTCATAAGATCAAGGGGAACTAATGGCATCGCCTCGCACGTCTAATAAACTTCGCCCGCGCGGTTCGGACATCGCGGCTCTCGTCAAGTGCATCGCCAGCGGAGACAAGTCCGCTTTCGCGTCGCTCTACGATACGACGAGCGCGTTGATCTACGGGCTGTTGTTACGGATTCTCGGCAGCTCTCAGACGGCTGAACAGGTTTTGGTGGCTGTCTATCAAGAGGCATGGAAGCAAGCCCCCACATACGATGACGAGCGCGAGAAGCCGATGACATGGTTAATCGCGATGGCGCGCAGCAACGCTATTGCCCGGCTCAGGGCTGGCAGAGGCGACCAACAGCGCCAAGCGTGTCGCTTGAAAATAGCCGAGACGACCAATCCCAAAACATCTGAGATAGTTTCGCATGAGCAGAGAATTGCTCGCTCTGGGTATGTCGCGCTTCCGCCTGTACAGCAACAAATAATTGAACTGGCTTACTTCTCCGGTCTGCGTCAGAACGAGATTGCCGCGCGGCTCGGTCTATCGCTTCGCTCGGTGCAGGCGGGGATGCGAGCCGGGATGATGAGGCTGCGCGAGTTACCTAAAACTTATCAACTTCATCTGCTGGGAAACTCCTCTCATAACTTATAAAAAATTTCTTGTACAGCCCTTAGCATCATTGAGAATAAAAGATGGTGAGACAAGACACTTCGCCCGATCCGCTAAGGCATACGTCGGGTATTACCAAAGTTAAAAGAAAGCGCAAAAGGCAAAACGAAAGAGCCTGCTCGCACGGCGGCTCGCAATGTTGACTCAGGCAACCGATGCCTCTGGCCGCAATCGGCAAGGGGCGATTGAAAGGGTGAAGTTCAGCAAGAACGAACTCCACCCTTTACTTTTTCATTAGCCAGCTCGCTAAAACCAAATGGGGATGACAGCATTGCTTCAGAGTTATTTCAGATGAAAACCTTAAAATTCTTACTCTACTACTGCAAGTTTCGAGGCGAAGTTCTTCTCGGATTTCACTCTACGGCTAACCCGGTAAATATCCATTGGCGATGGCAGTATCGGCAAGATAGACAATTACGCATCCGGCGGCGATAATCCAAGACATCAATGTAAGGATTCAAATCTAAATACCCAATGACAACTAAACTGAAAACGGCAATGAGCAAGGAAGAAGCTCTGAATATCGCACGTCGGCTCGTCCAGGAGGCTGTGGACATTGCTAACAAAGCTGGCATCGCCCCGTCGTCTGTCGTCGCGCTGCATTGTCCTGAAGCGGCTGTCAAAGACAGTGGCAGGGATAACGATGATTCAAAGACTCTCAACTGGAGCGGCGTCCCCGTAATAATTGATGACAGCGTTGAGGGACTGTTTGAGATGCCCGAACTCAACAATGATCTTGAACAGAAGCCTGCTTTTCTTGTGACCCAGACCACGGCGGATTTAGTGCAACCTGATTTCGAGAGGTATAAGCCCTCCTTAGAGCGCATGGCAGAGGACTGGCAGGAAGAGAAAAACCAGTTCATGCGGGAGCAGGCTAACAGGAAAAGAGACGATAAGAAATCCGCCAAGCGCTCTGACAAGCGTCAGAGATAGAGAGCAAGCCAGCCAAAGGATATAAAGATGAAGACCAGAGGAATGGGTAGATCAATCATGGCCGGGGGGATTGTTTGTTTTATCCTCTACATGCTGCTAACCTTGCGTGAACCGGCTCCTCTGAGCGTTCAGTGGGGCGGCATCCTGTTTTATATAGGCATTGTTGCGCTGCCTCTCGGAGCCATCCTGTTTTTGTTCGGTGAAATGAAACGATGAATGCTAATGAACTCCGCGGATGAGTGGAGGCGCGTTGGGACGCTTTTTCTATAAAGAATCGGGCGTTTCTAAAGTGTAACTGATTGCTTACGGACTTGAATATTGATTGCTGAAAATCTCATCACACTAGCGGCGCTGATTAGACGAGAGCGCGATAGCTTACTCGCCCAATGGCGTCAGGAAGTGCGGCAACTCTCTGTGGCGCATAACCTCGACGTGCCTACTCTCAACGATCACATCCCCGATTTACTTGATGAGCTGGCTGATGAGTTGGAAGCATATTCTGATGAGTCCATGATCGGGGAATTAAAAAAGAACTCTGTCATTCACGGTTTAGATCGGCTCCGCATCGGATTCGACATCGAGGAGGTTGTGGCGGAGTACAACGCTCTACGTGGTGTCATCCAGGACCTGATCGAGAGGCACAACCTCAGTCTTCGCGGGCCTGTCAACCGCACCATCAACCGCGTCATTGACATGTCAATCGGCCTTGCTGTCAAGACATATGCCACGCAAAAAGCTGTGGAGATACAGCAACGGCGCGAGGAGCACTTAGCCTTCGTCGCCCACGATCTCAGGTCTCCACTGGCAGCTATCGCGATGGCGGCTCAGCTTCTCGAACGGACAGTCCCGGCTGTAGTAAAGGACGAGCGGGCCGCGACATTGCTGGAAACTATGCATCGTAATGTCAGGCGCTTAAATTTACTTGTCGTCAAAGTGGTGGAGGAAGATGCAAATCTGAAGGCGAAGGTAAATGAAAAGGTAGTGAGGCGGGAAGTAAATGTGAGGGAACTGGTCGAAGTGCTCGTCAGCGACCTTAGCCCGTTGGCCGAAGCGTCCAGCCTCAGTTTGAGCAACAACATACCCGAAGAGATGACAGCGTTCGTTGATGCCAGCATGTTGACCCTTATTTTTCAGAACTTGATTTCTAACGCTATTGACTACACCCCGAACGGAGAAGTGATTATCGGAGCGCGGGAGATCAAAGAATCCGCTACTATTGAATGCTGGGTCAGCGACAACGGCACAGGGATTCCGGCAGACCGGCTGGAAAAGGTGTTCGACAAATTAGAAACCGATCCGGACAAGAAAAGCGGCATGGGACTCGGCTTGGCAATCGTCAAGCAATTCGTTGAAGCGCATGGCGGTCAGGTGGCAGTTGACAGTGAACTCGGTCAAGGCTCGACGTTTCGATTCACTATTCCTTGCAAAGCGGGAGTAGGATTAGAACAGCAATAAAACCCGCCTTCAATTCTTCTTTCGATAAAGATCGGCGACGCCGATTGTTATTCCGGTGAAAACTCCAACCCGCGGCGAGTCTTCCGTCAGCCCGAAGCGCATTCCACCATCAAGCCTGAATCTACGATTGACTTTATACGTCACCGCGCCCAGAGCATAGAGTCCCTTTGGTTGTACGTCGTCCTTTGTCTGCCCTGAAAGCTCTCCCTCAAGCCCGAACCCGTTCTCAAACTCGCCCGAGAAAGCGAGCGCGCCTTGCCCGCCCGTTACCCAGCCGCTCGCGTTCTCTCGGCCAACAACTAGAACCGCGCCGTTCAAGTCCATATCAAGAGAGCCAAACTTCCTGCTGATCAGAGTGACGAACTTGTGATCAAAGCGACCTGTGCCAAGTGTCTTCTCTTCGCTCGCCGACGGCAGCTTGATGTAATAGGCGAAAGCCAGCGCCGGGTGTCGTTCGGTATCTTTGAGCGCGACAACCTGAAAACCGAGGCGCGTGTCGCCGACACCTGTCTCGTGGGTGCCCGATTCATCCCTTTTCGAGATCACAGTGTCAATGTCCGCTTCCAGCAGAAGTCGGCTGGTGGCGGCGAAGCGCAGGGAGAGAGGCGCGGTCTGAAGACTACGAAACTCCTCGGCGCGAAAGTTGGCGTCGTACCCGTATTCGAGTTGCAGCACACCTGCTTTTTGAATCTCTGCGGGATTAGCGACGCCGGGACGACCTGGCTTAATGAACTCTTCTTCCTCCTGACCTGATTGCGCGGCGGGCAAAAGCGTGTCCGTGACGGGAACGATTAGCTGCTGCGCGCGAGCAGTAGTAGCAGTAGAAAACGTGAAGAAAGACAGAGAGAAAGATAGAACAAGTGCTGCTCGTCGCCCGCGAAAAATTTTATGCGCGATGTTGTTTTTGGCCATTGTGTTTTCTCCGAGCTTCTTTTTAATTTTCAGACCACTTATAAGGAATGAGTGGATTATGGTCTGTACGTTTGCGAAGTATTGATGAGAATCCCGTTAGACGCTACGGACAGTTCGCTGGCTTTCGCAAGCAAGAGGTTAAATCTTCGGGTTGCTCTGAGCTTAAGCGGCTGCGGTTTGCGCCACGTCGCGCGCGAGCATGGCCGCGCCTATGGAGACGGCGTCTGTGCCGAGCGCGGCGGCGAAAATTTGTGTGGATTCAAAGCAGGGCTGAAAGGCGCGGCGCTCGGCTTCGCGGATGATGGAGTCGAGAATCAAATCGCCGGCCTCCATCACGCCGCCGCCGAGCACGATGCGCTCGATGTTCAGCAGGTTGATGACGGAAGCAACTGCTGCGCCGATGTACTTGCCCGTGCGCTCGAGCATCATCAGGGAAAAGTCGTCCCCGTCTTTCGCTTCGTTGACGATGTCCGTGGCGGTGAACTCTTTGTTCATCGCCAGCTTCGAGAGCGATGAAGTGTTGTCGCGGTAAAGCCGCTCGTTGGCGCGGCGAACGATGTTGGGCGCAGAGGCGACTGTTTCCAGACAACCCGCGTTGCCGCACATGCACTCGATTCCTTCAGCATCAATCGTGATGTGCCCGAACTCGCCAGCAAAACCGCTCGCGCCGAGCCAGAGTTTGCCATCAAGGATGATCGCGCCGCCGATGCCTGCGCCGATTGTCGCAAAGAACATGTCACGGCTGCCGCGCCCCGCGCCCACCTTGAACTCGCCGTAGGCCGCCGCGTTCGCATCATTTTCAAGCTCAACGCGCAATCCCGTCGCCTTCACCAGTTCAGCATGAATGTCACCGCGCGCGACCGAGGGCAAATCCGTCGAGACGAGCACGCGGTCTGTCTGGCGGTTGACGAGACCGGGAATGCCGACGCCAATTGCCGCAATATTGGGCGAAGCATCGCGCAACTCCGTGACGGCACGCGCAACCTGTGCGACTACTGCATCACGCTGAAGCGGCGCTTCACGGCGTTCGACCACCTGTCCATCGCTTGTCACGAGCGCAGCACGCAGCGTCGCGCCGGAAACATCAACGCCAATGAAATTTGCTGCCGATTGAGCGGACTGTGCCATCTTTTTGAGGTCTTTCAAACGAAGTCTCAGAATAAATTTGCCACGGTAGGAAGCGCGTGCATTGTAATAAACGGTTAACGGGACTGTCAAACAAGCCCTTCTCCGTGTAGAATGCCCCTTCAGAATGCGGAATGCGGATTTCGGATTGCGGATTGAAAAAAAACGCACTGAGTTCCTAATCCGCATTCCGAAATTGAATTATGCATCTTCGTTCCATCTTATTGCCGACAGATTTTAGCGAATGCGCAGGCCACGCGCTCTCCTATGCCACGTCTCTGGCACGGGATGCAAAGGCGTCAATCATCTGCGTCCATGTCGTTGAACCCGTCATGCCATCGGTCGGATACACGGGGATTACAGAGCCGCTGCCGATAGGCGACATCAGCGAGCAAATGGAAGATTCGGCGACGCGCGAGTTGCCGAAGATAGCCGAATGCGAAGAATGCGCCGGGTTGGAGGTAGAAGAAGTTATCGCCCACGGGGATGCGGCGACGGAAATCGTCCGCGTCGCCAAAGAACGAAATGTTGACTTGATCGTTATTTCATCGCACGGACGCACGGGACTGGGGCGCATTCTGTTCGGCTCGACCGCCGAATCCGTCGTGCGCCACGCGACGTGCCCGGTTCTGGTGGTCAAGCCACCTCAGGAAAAAGAAGATTCGTGAGAGAGCAGATAGTTAATGATATTGCTTCCTTCTTGAGCCGACCATCGCTGCTCAACACTTTCCATTCATCTGTGCAGTATGGCGCTTAGCTACTTAAACGGACTCACAGGGCAGTTTATCCTTTACGCGATCTTCCCCCTCACGGTGTGGGCAGGGGACAACACGATTCTGCTCACGGATGCGGCGGAAAGCAATTTCTTTTATAACCTGATGGGCAAGTACGGTCTTTACGCCGTCTTTCTCGGCACGATGTGGGAAGGCGACATCACGCTTCTGCTCGCGGGTGTGCTGGCGCATCATGGAGTTTTCGGTGATTACGGCTTCGCTCAGGTCCTGGGCGCAGGCACGCTGGGTGGAGTGATGGGCGATGGTCTTGCTTACGGTGGCGGGCGCGGGTTTGAGCGAAGCGTTCGGAACTTTCGCTTCTACAAGCTGGCTGCTCCGCGCATTGTCAAGCTGGTTGATAAGTTCGGTACGCTTTCCATCTTCATCGTCAAATACATTTACGGGCTGCGCATCGCTTCGTGCGTCTTTTACGGAGTGGGGCGAATGCCGCTCATGCGATTTACCTTGCTGACGATTGCGAGTGTTGGCGCGTGGGTACTGGTCTTGAGCGGCGTTGGCTATTCTTTCAGCGGCACGATTATGCGCGTTATCGGTGACGTGCAGAACATCACGATCTACCTGCTGATTATTCTCGTCGTAGGAGTTGCCGGCTTCTATCTGGTCGAGCGCTTCTGGCTCAGTAAGAAGGTCGAAGAAGCTGACCCTGAGAGACTGAAAGGATTGGAGCACGCCGCGCAGGAGAAAATCCAGGGTATTAAAGAAGATGTTCAGGACTTCAAAGACGAGATGCAGGAACGGATGCACCTTCCGCGCCGCAAAGATTCATCTGCCAAACATGAGCAGCCAGCCCCGAAGAACAATGAGAGTGGGGGAGATTAGGAGCAGTGATGGGTAATGGGTGATGGGTGAATAAGAGAAAGCAGTTTCCTATCACCAACCACCTATCACCCATCACCTATTACTTTTTGAAAGGAAACTCGTTCCCTTCGTGATTATTGAATCATCCGCCCCAACGCGCGTTGACCTGGCCGGGGGCACAATAGACATCTGGCCGCTGTACCTGTTTCATCCCGGAGCATCAACCGTCAACTTCGCCCTCAACCTGCGCGCTTCGTGCCGCATCGAGACACGAGACGACGAGCGCGTCATTCTGGAATCGCGTGACCGCAAGGTCAGTTTTGAAACGAATCTGGCGGGCATCAAAGATTTAATTCGTGAAGAACGTCTTGAGCTGATCTCCAAGCTCGTGCACTTCTTCAAACCAACAGTCGGTTTTAACCTCTTGACTAACAGCGAAGCCCCGGCGGGCGCTGGCCTCGCCGGGTCGAGCGCCCTCAATATTGCCATCATCGGCGCGCTCAATCGCTTAGTCGGCAATCGCTACAACGAGCGCAAGTTCATCACCATTGCCGCCAACGTCGAGACGACCGTGATTCGTGTTCCCGCAGGATTTCAGGACTACTATTCTGCGCTTCATGGCGGCACAAGCTGCATCCATTTTCGCGCGGATGGCGTCGAGCGCGAGCCGCTGCAAGTTGATGAAGAGATGCTTGAACGGCGTATTGCCATTTGCTACACGGGCGAGCCGCGTCTCTCTGGAATCAATAACTGGGAAGTCACCAAAAAGCATATTGATGGCGATCAGCAACTCTTCAATCTCTTTGAAGGCATCCGCGATTCAGCTATCGAGATGCGCGCGGCGCTGCTCGCAAACGATTGGCGACAAGTGAGCGCGACCATGCGTGCCGCATATCCGAATCGCAAGCGTCTGGCACCGGGATGGACGACGCCGCAGATGGATCTTCTGGTCGAGAAGGCTCTGAGCAACGGCGCGGAAGCGGCCAAAGTCTGCGGCGCAGGCGGCGGCGGCTGCATAGCTTTCTTCTGCGCCGAAGGTCGCCGTCAGGACGTTGAGCGCGTGCTTGAAGAAGAGAAGGATGTAGAAGTCCTCGACTGGAAGCTCTCGCGCGACGGCTTGATCGTCAACGAGAACTGATTTGCCATCTCCCTGACAATAAGAGAAGAAGGCAAAGCCAGACACAGATGCTATCGCCCCAGGGAAGTTCACGGCCAATCTTAAAATAGTTGGCTAAAACCAAAACTTGCCATATAGTCACACGACAACTTTGCGGTTTCCCCATCTTGAAGGAGGTTTAGATTTATGCTTCTGCTCGCGCTTCTATTGATTATCGCCGGCGCTCTCGCCGCTGCGTCCCTTATTGTCCAGAAACAACCCAATGCACGGGAGGCGATTGCCAAACTGGTGCCGTTTCAAGGCATCATCGGTATCGTCCTGCTGCTCTGGGGACTTTGGCAACTCATTGAATTGCTGAGGTTCTTCGGCTTTCTCATGCAGTATGCTCCAATCACAGCGCTTGCCTATTTGGCATCTGTTTTGGTGGCGATTGGACTGGGCATTCTTCTCGGGTACGCCTTGATTCAGCAATATGTTTTGAGCAAAAACGCTGATGCGTCCCGGAGCGGAGAAGCCGTTCGCGCCAAATTGACGGGAGTCCAGGTTCCCCTCGGAATAGCCGGAATCGCGTTGGGTGTGTGGTTGATCATCCTCTACATGAGTTACAGGAGTGGATTCTAGGGATGAGTTGTAAGAGATAGACAGCTACTACGTCGTCCAGATTCACAATCATCAATCAGGCCGTTTGACGTGGAGTCCCGATAGCAGACTCGATGGCAGGATGGCTTTAAGAGTCTCAGCAGTTTTGCACAAGGCAGTGCCGCTTGCACTGTTACATTAAGGAGGAAATGGGCGCTCCGTGTGGAGCGCCCATTTCCTATCTATCAAGGTGTAGAGCAGCGAGAAGTGATTTACACCTTATCGAATTTATTTATCTGGGAGGCAGGGACTCGAACCCCGATAGCCAGATTCAGAGTCTTACCGGAGCAATTTAGTTGAGCCTGATTCCGTTTGTATCCGTTTGCTTTACTCATGCTGTCCTTGCGTCAGCCTTCAAGCAGGCCGTGCGCTGGCGTATGTTGGCTCACAACCCTTGTGAGTCGGTTGAACTACCACGCAAGGCCGGAAAAGAAATGCAATCTCTTACGCC
>JACCVS010000453.1 GCA_013698055.1 Acidobacteriota bacterium | reverse complement strand
TCCGCAAACGCTCTTTGAGAATCAAGAGCATCTCATCCGCCGTCTTCCCCGTAGCGCAAACGATATAGATGTGACCAAACTTTCTCTCATACTCACGGTTGGCTTCCGCGAGAGCAAGTCGTGTTTCTTCGTCTGCCGAGTTTGTTCCGGCCTGCTCCTCCTCAGACCACTGGCGTGCGTCCTTCCCTTGCCCGCGCGCAGATTCTTTCTCTCCAATCTTCGGATGACGACTGAAGGCATCCAGCCAATCCTCAACATCGAGCGACCACCAGACGGCATCAGCCTTCGCCAGTATTTCTTGAAGATCATGAAAGGGACGCTCAACGCCCATGCGGCGTGCCCAGAGGGTTGAGCCGCAGCATTTCAAGAGTTCAGCTTCGGCTTCTTCCTGCGAAAGATTGTTCAGTCGTTCCAAACCTTCTTTCAATCTTTACCCTCGCCGATTGTTCCGTAAATTCGCAGACGACTGACGCCGCCGTCCGGGTAGATGTTGAATCGAACGTGCGTGGACGCGCCCGGCTTTTCAAGCTCGTCTTCGTAGAAGTGGCGCGTGTGGGCTTGCAACTTCGTGCGCGGTAAAATCTCTCGCCACGTTACAGACGTGAGAGCAGATTCTTCCACGACTGTGCCTTGAGCATCGAATGCTTCGAGCGAGCAGGTGTCAGGGTAATTGCCCTTGAAGTGCGCCGTGTCAACTTCGATTCTCTGAATGACACCCCTCATCGCCAGCTTGATGACTGCCCAGTCATAGCCGGGACCTCTACGACGCTTCGTCTCCCATCCATCGCCCATGTCCACGCCGCGCCCCGGCATGATGAGGTTGTGGCGATGGCCGAAGAACATGTCGCTACACGCGAGCACGAGCGCGCCGTTCTCGGCAGCCGCCAGATCAATCTCACCCCTTCGCGCGAGGCTTTCCCAATCGGGCACGACATCTCCATAAACTCTGAGCCGCGCCACGCCGCCGTCGGGGAAAACCCTGAAACGCAGGTGCGTGACACGTCTCTCGCCGGAAATCGCAAACGGATTCTGTGAATCCCCCTGGAGCCCGGAGACAGTCAGAATCTCTGTCCACTCTGTCGCATCGCTCATCAGTTGCTCGACATCCGGCTGACCGTCCATCGTACATGCTTCCAACGAACATTGCTCCGGGTAATTACCTCTGAAGAAACTCGTGTCAACGACGACTCCGCGAATGATCCCTGGCAGCCCGAGCCGGATGATGCACCAGTCGAAGCCCGGCGTGCGACGGCGGCGCGACTCCCAGCCGTCCATCCACTTCCCTCTGTCCGTGTACTTGCCTTCGATGAAGACGGGCGCGCCCGGTTTGAGTAAATTCTCCTTCGGCGCGAAAAAATCGTCATTCGCATACAGCACCGCCCCACCGAGACGCTCGGAAGCTAGATCAATCAACTCCGTGTAATCGCTCATGCGTACCCTCGCTTCAACATTATGCCCGTAGGTTTCTCCGAAAATTGCCCGCGATCATAAACTTTACGCCCGCGCAAGTATGTCGTCTCGACCACGCCGCTTAAAGTTTGCCCCGCGTAGGGCGTCACCTTGTGCCTGTGATGAAGCATTGAAGGCTCGACGCGAAACGTGGCTTGCGGATTCCAAACCACAAGGTCTGCATCGAAACCTGCCGCAATCATTCCCTTGCGCTTGTCCAGCCCGACGAGTTTAGCCGGAGCCTGACACAACCACTCCGCGAGATGGTTAATCGTATAGCCTCTCTCATTCCCCAGGGTCCACATGATGGGCAGCCTCAACTGCAATGAAGAGATTCCGCCCCACGCCTCCATGAAATTACCTGTGGCGAGACATTTCATTACGGGCGGGCAGGGCGAATGGTCTGACACGACCATTTCGATCACTCCTTCATCAAGCGCGCGCCACAGTTTTTCGCGATTCTCGCGCTCACGCACCGGCGGGCAGCATTTGAATTCGGTCGCACCGTCTGGAATATCTTCGGCTGCGAAGCAGAGATAGTGCGGGCATGTCTCAATCGTGATGGGCACGCCTTCAGAGCGAGCCTGCCTAAGCGCGGGCAGCGCATCCGATGATGAATGGTGAACAATGTGAACTCGCGTTCCCATCTCGCGGCTCAAACGAATCATCAACTCGACGGCCATGTCTTCCGCTTTGCGGGGACGCGAACTTAAGAACGTTGAATACTTGCGCGGCTCAGGTTGAACCCCGTCACTCTCTTTAAGAGCCTCGTCAATCGCTTCGGGAACTTCCGCATGAACGATTAGAACAGCCCCCAATCTTGCCAGTTCCGGCATTGCTTCTCGAAGATCGTTTTCGGTTACATTCGGAAACTCGTCAAC
>JACCVS010000445.1 GCA_013698055.1 Acidobacteriota bacterium | reverse complement strand
ACTCCGCTAATCATATCGAAGCCGCCCGCCAGAGCTAAAAAGAATAAGGCCAGGTAGAGATTGTTGGCGAAGCCGAACAGGATCATCGCCACGCCCCAGAGCGCGGCGGCGACGCTGACGCACAAACCGTGACGATGAACTTTCTTTGCCCAGCCGGAAGTCAGCGTGGCGAGGAGCGCACCGACCGCCGGTGCAGAATAGAAAAAACCAACTGTTCCCGCGCCGAAACCTGCGGCTATAGCCGGAAAAAGCGCGGTCGGCATCCCGAAGAACATCGCGTTCATGTCAATCAGATACGTGCCGAGAATCTCTTTACGACGCCACGCGTAGTGCAAGCCTTCGGCCACTGATTTCAATGTTGGGCGTTCCTCGGTTTGCGTCGCCTTTGGCGCGGCGCTAATTAGAAAAACCGCCGTGAGCGAAGCGACGAACGTCACCAAGTCTATCGAATAAGCCACGCTCGCGCCGAACTTCGCCAGAATAATTCCTGCGAACGCCGGTCCCAGTATCGTCGTCACATTCCAGCGCAGCGAATTTAATGCGCTGACTGAAGACATCAACTCCGGCGGCACGATTTTCTGCATCATTGCTTCAAACGAAGGACGCTGCAATGCGGCAAGTCCGGCGTGAAGCGAGGCGCACACGAATAAGAGCCAGACCTGCGGGCGCGGCAGCATCGCATTGAACAAGAGTATCGCTGTCACCAGCGTTTGCCCGATTTCCGTCAGCCGCAACATTCTTCGCTTATCAATAAAATCGGCATACGCGCCGCCGACGAATGCCAGCAGCAGAATCAAAACGAATTCCGCCGCGCTGACCAGTCCAACCAGCAGCGTTGACCCGGTCAACTGGTAAACCTGCATCGGCACGACGACGAAACTCATCGCCGTGCCGAAAGCGGAGATCAGTTGGCCAAAGAAGAGCAGACGATAATCGCGGGAGAATCGTAAAGGCGAGATGTCTATCAGCATTAATCAAGTTGCAGAACAGAGTTAGAGTAACAATACGAAGAGCACAAAGCCGAAATTGAGCCGCCGCGCACGCAATGCCGATGCGGACAAGTTGACGATGTTGCCCAGGCTAACTCGCGGTCGGCTCGAATGACTGTTGGGCTGCAAAGGGAGACAACTCAATTCCTTTCTTGAGAATCCTGTCGCTTAACCCTGAGCGCGTTTTCTGCTGTCTCAAGAGCAACGTCCCGTCCTTGTCGCAAATCGGAAGCGGTCAACGCAACAGTTTCGTCAGGTGAAATGCCCACACCTTCCAGAATGCGATTTTTCGGCGAAGTATAAATTCGTGCGCTCCAACGAAGTGTGCCGCCACCTTTCAGCGGCTTGCTCCAACTGTTGAGGACACAGCCGCAAGTTTGTCGCCCGATTATCACAGCGCGATGATGTTCCTGCATCGCGGCGGCAAAAACTTCCGAAGCGCTGGCAGAAACTTCGTCAACCAAAATGACGATTCTACCTTTGTAAACCTGGTCGGATTTGTGGGTCATTATCCGTTCCGGCTGTCCGCCTCTTTTCTTGAAACTACCCAGACTTGTTTCTGTTGGAAAAAAGAGACTGCCAATGTTGAGTTGGACATCAGTGTGTCCGCCGCCGTTGCCGCGCAAATCTATAATCAAACCGGGCGTATCCATCAAGTTTGCGAGTTCCGCTTTGAATCGTTCGTCAACCGGCGATTTCCAGCCGTCAAATTTAAGATAGCCGAAACCGGACGGCAGACGGCGCGCCGTTAAAGTCGGAATTTCCGAAGGACGGGCGCCGAAATGTGTCACGGCGAAATCAAATACATTGCCGTTATAATCTTCGACGCCGAATGTTCGCGAAGCACCGAGGAACCCGCCATAAAGTAATGCGCTGTGCATCACGCCTTTCATCGCCTGTTCGGTTGATGAACCAGCAAAACGCGAACGAATTTCAGCATAAAGTTTTTCGATGGTTTTGCCGTTTACCGTCCGCAAAATCATTCCCGGTTTGACACCGGCGCGGGCGGCATCCGAATCTGGTTCGACTGCCGTAATCGCGGTTTTGCCTTCGACTTCTCCGAGCGAAATTCCGACGCTTCCCGGCGGGTTGATATTGTTACTGACGTTCGATTGAGGATGACGAAAAACGGTGTGGGCATCGCGCAGCACGGCAAGCATTTCTTCAAATAATCTGTAAAATTCTACGTCGTTTTCCGCCGCCTCAACACGCGGGCGATAGCGGTTATGAACTTCCTGCCAATTAACCCCATGAAAGGACGGGTCGTAATACTGCTCGTTAATCGTGCTCCAAACATTCTCGAAAATCTCAATCCGTTCCTGGCGCGACAGAGAAGCAGGCACGTTCACCGCCACGATAGTTGATTCAGTTTTTTTAGAAATCCCGCAGGCGGTGAGCAGAGTAAAGATAAGAGCCATCAATGCTGTTAGGTTAATTTGTTTCGATGGCTTGGGGAACATGACTGCTCTTTACTGCTCTTTTCTTTTGATTACCCAGGATGATCCTTGCAGCCCGACGCATATTGGGTTGATGGGATAGGCCTAACTCCGCAATAAAGTGTGAAAAGCCGACATCTTCAGTCTAACACCGCTTTGTAAGGCAGGGCCTTGCCATTAGGCAGTAAAAAAAGGGACAGCCGAAAGGATAGCTACTTTAAGGGAGCAATCTCTTTCAACGATTTGCGCGTTGCGGTCAGGAGTGCTTCGGGGCCGACGGGTGCGCCCGTGGCTTTCTTCATCCAGAGGTCCGGGACGACCGAGCCGACCAGAGCCATTCGCTCAAACTCCGAGCCGATGTTTCCGGCCTTCTCCATTTGCTCTTCAATCTGAAACGCGATCATGTGGCCGATGGGATAATCCGGCAGGTAGAGGAACGAATCAATCATGTGCGAGTAGATGCCGAGCAGCACCACATCGCGCTTCTTGAAATGGGGCGCGTAATACTTGTTCCAGATATCTTTGGCGATCTGGAGCGTCGCGTCTTTCAACTCGGCAGGTGTTGCATTCGGGTGATCGTACATCCAGTGCCAGACGGCCATGTCAACGAGGGCGACACCGGCGATCTCGTAAGCTCCCCAGAAATCGTCAAGCGTCTTAAACGCATGGCTCTTCGCGTCCGGCTTGGCAAGACCCAGCAACTCGAAATCATGTCCCTGAAAAACGAAGGCGAGCGCTTCTGTGAACGCAGTGTTCGGCACGCCCTGAAGCGTGTAGTAGTCAATGTTGT
This sequence comes from Acidobacteriota bacterium, assembly GCA_013698055.1. Classification (GTDB taxonomy): domain Bacteria; phylum Acidobacteriota; class Blastocatellia; order Pyrinomonadales; family Pyrinomonadaceae; genus QHXM01. The sequence goes on along the minus strand of JACCVS010000445.1, from coordinate 3 downwards.
TAA
>JACCVS010000441.1 GCA_013698055.1 Acidobacteriota bacterium | reverse complement strand
GCGAACGGGCGTGGGAAATCGAAGCCGCGCACTTCATAGATTTTCCCTTGTCGTTTGTCTTGAATGAAAATGGTTTCGCGGACGTTGTTTTCGTCCCCATCAATCGGAACATCAAGCGTGAAGGCTTCATAAGTTCCGCTCCGGTTGCGTGCGACGTTGGCGCGTTTAGCCGTCGCGCTCGGCTGTGCTTCAACCAACTCCACAGTGTCCTTCATCTCTGCGAGCAGGTCGTTCTGCAATCGCCTGTGACGCGGATGCCGTGCGCTTTGCGCTTCGGTTGAGACAACCGCGCCCAGAAGGACGAAAAACATGAGCAGGCTGATGAAGAGTAAAAACGTGCGCGCCGGTGATGCCGGTTGATGTGCGGTCGTGTGATTCATATCCACTACCTCTTTCAGTATTGAAGCGACTGCCGGGTAATTCACTAATGTAGAGGAGCGAGTGATGCGTTTATTACCGTCACAGGAAAATAAGTTAAGGGGAAGATGAACGGGCAATGATTAAAGCTATTAGAGATGGTGGCAACTTTTGCTTTTCAGTTTGTGCAAAAGGGTTCGCCATTTATTGAGCCGAAACAATCAACTCGCCGCTTCACGCCGGACGTAAAAAGTTGCAGCGTGAAAGACTTATCTTCGTGCGGCTGGCGAAGCGCGCGCCACAGATACCACCAATGCTTGACCAGCGACAACTGTTTCCCGGCTGTGAGCCTGCGCCATCGTTTAGCATTCGGTGTGATTAAGGTGATGGTGTCTATGCCCAACTCGACGCGCACGAAATACTTACCGTCGTCGCTGCGCTTAATCTGTGCGGCGAGGGTAACGAGGTCGGCGTGCAACTGACGGTTGTATTCCTCAGCTATTAGGATGCGCTCCGCAGAGGTTTGACCTGCACAGTTGCCTGCACATAGCGACGCCAGCAACAGCGCGGCGCAGATGCCGAATAACATGCCCGTCGAAAAATTTCTTTTCAACATCAGTGATGAATCCCTTGAGATGTGACAGATGCTTCCCGTCATGGCTCACCTCCTCAACTGAATTTACGCACGCCGCTTGATGCTGCCCGCGCACACGTCGCCCTCTTCCGCACCCTTCAACCACTGACGCAACTGCGTTGTGCGCTCGCGCGTCAAGTCCGCCATGACGAGACAGCGACAGGTGCGATTGACGCTCCCGTAAGTCATCGGGTTGGGGTCTGGATAGAGCGCGGAGAGATGCGCGGCGGTAAAGGCGAGCCACGCGCGTTGAGCTTGCCTGAGCTTAATGATGAACTGTTTGTCTGCGCTGTATTCACGCAAGACCTGCGCGTAAACATCATTCAATTCCGCGTCGGCCTTCGTGTATTCAGCGCATGAATCGCTAACCATAGAATGCGAGACTGGCGTCCTTATCGCGCTCGTGAGGCAAATTGCAGAGATTAAAATGAAGAGGAAAAATTTGTTGCTCAGAGTATTCATCGGCTGCACCTTCTTTCAAGAATGGTCATAGCTTATGAGACAACGGGCGGGTTGACGCCGTAGCTGCCGCCTCCCGTTGGCGTGATGCCGCTTGCCCTCTTCCTGATCTTCATCCGCACAATGCTGACCATCGCGATGAGCACCATGATGAAACCGACAAGGCTTAATATCATCAGGACGTTGTGTGAAGTTTTGTTATTGTCGAGGCGTTGAAGCGAAGCGACGAGACGGAAATCTCGCGGGTCTCGCCCCTTGTAAAAGATTTCAACGGGCGCGCCGACCTTGAGTTTTTCATAATCGGATTTGGAGACCAGCATCACCGTTCCGGCTTGGACGGCCTCGCCGTCGCGATCCGTGAAATCAACGGCGACATGATAATCGCTGCCTCCGCCTCCGTAATCCGACAAACTCGAAACCGTCGCGGTGGTTCGGACGCCCTCCTGTTGCCACTCCGCGCGCTCTCGTCCGTTCATGTACTGGCCGAAGAGAATTAGCAGGCAGATAACCATGAGCGGCCCGCCGAACAAGAACATCAACATGCGCATCGTCCCTTTCCCGCCACCCTCGAAAAGCCAATCGCCCTGTGTTGAGACAGGCTCAGGCGGAGGCTGTGCGTGCGGGGCG
>JACCVS010000423.1 GCA_013698055.1 Acidobacteriota bacterium | reverse complement strand
CGGCCAACGCTGATGTGAATGCGGCTCTAAACATTAGAGCCAGAGCGTCCGTAAATGCGCTCAAGGTCTCGGAACGTGCGGCGTCGGTAGCCGCGTAAGTACAGGGACGAAAGCCGCGCTCTTTTAGTGCGTCGGTTGTTTACCGTCAGGTGGTCGAGCAACTGAGGGCGGTGCCCGGCGTGGAATCGGCCGCGCTCATTAGGGGGCTGCCCTTAACCGGCAACAGCATCTCGGTGCGCATCATCCTGCCTGAGCGCGAGACGCCGCCCAGAGGCCAGGAGCCGCAGGTTCTGTACAACACGGCGACGCCGGACTATTTCGCCACCATGAGCATCCCCTTTGTTCAAGGCCGCCTCTTCAACGACGGCGACCATCTCGATACGCCCGCCGTCATCATCATCAATCAGATGATGGCCCGCCGCTACTGGCCGGGCCAAGACCCCATCGGCAGGCAGATAAAATTTGTCGGCGGCGACGGCACGCCCGCCACGATCATCGGCGTCGTGGGCGACGCCAAGCACGATTGGCTAAGTGAAGAGCAGCGCCCACAAGTTTACGACTGCTACAGCCAGTCTCCGGGCCTCTTCGCCACCGTAGTCGTACCGCACGAAGGTCGAGCCGTTGAGCCTCTCCCAATCCGTGCGCGAGGCCGTGTGGAAGGTGGACAAGGACCAGCCGGTGTGGAAGGTGCGGACGGTCGAATCACTGATGGCGTACAACGTCGCCGACAAGCGTTTCCTGATGCTGTTGACGGTCGTCTTCGCGGCGCTCGCCCTAGCCATCACCTCCATCGGCCTGTACGGGGTCATGAACTACACGGTCGGGCGGAGGACGCACGAGATCGGCGTCCGCATGGCCCTCGGGGCGCGCGCCGGCGATGTGTTGAAGTTAGTCGTCTCGCAAGGGATGCGGCTGGCGTTGGCGGGGGTGGTCGTCGGGTTAATCGCGTCTTTCGCCTTGACCCGGTTCGTACAGAGCCTGCTCTTCGGGGTTAGCGCGACTGACGCTTCAACTTTCGTGAGCGTTTCGGCGTTGCTGATCGGCGTGGCGTTGCTGGCGTGCTACATCCCGGCGCGGCGGGCGACGAAAGTCAATCCGTTGATCGCGCTCCGACACGAATGACTCGGGAAAAACTGAGTCTTGACAGCACCCTCGCGACGCCTGAAGTTAATACACGCCCGACGGCCGCCGCCGAGCCTTTCATATGGTTGCGTTGCGAAAATTATTTTCGAGCGCGACATTGATGTAAGTCTCGTCGACCCGATAAGACGTACCACTCACTTTCAGATGCCGGCGAATGCGTTTATTGATCTCTGGGGCATACCTCTGTACCCACCGAAACACGGTTGAGTGATCCACGTCAAGTCCGCGCTCTCGCAATATCTCTTCGACATCGCGGTAAGATAGCTGGTAGCGGCAGCACCTCATAACGCATGATGAGCGACCAGCCATCAAACGCTAAACGTATATCTAGTGTCCGATAATAGTAATTATGTCGTAAAGGTTGGGATCAGAAGGTGACCATTAGGCGCTCGACACTGTTGGGTGCCCTAGTAGCCAACCCCGATGATGCGAAGATTCGTTTAGCGCGATATCTGAGTGCTTTAACGCCGGTGAGGAGATAAGCTCTTCGCAAATAGTCAATCGCTAATAACGGGTTAGCCACGAGTTGGTCCGCCATGGTTTCGTAATAATCAGCACGCTCATTTAATGACGTGATAAAGGCTTCCAGATTCCGCGTGAAGTGACTATCCATGCTGATGTATTCTGTACGGATGAGATCAGATGGCAACTTCACATTGCCGATCTTAATCACTACTGTCTCTCTCCCGTAAGCCTGCATCCAACCGAGTTCATAATAAATGTTCGCCATGGTCTCCGGACGAATACCTTTGTGGACAATGGCAATTCCAACTGGACAGGAAATCGCCAGCGCCCAAATCTTGAGCAGATAATCCTTTCCAGTTGTAGCGCTGGCTGCATCAACGGTGCGAAAGTTACCTGTGCGCAGTATGGATTTCACTCGGCGTTTCGTGTTGTTTACCTCGGCAGGTAATGGTCCCCCCATGGCAGACATCAGGAAACAAGTCTGAAGTCGCCACGCTACAGGGGAAGTCTCAACGTCCCCATCCGTTGGTCGGTAGAAAATCATTTAAGTGAGGAACTTTTCTTTGCGATTGGGATGCTTTTGTAAGCGCCGCGGCTCTTTTTATGGGAAATGATACTTCCAGATGTTCGGTCAATCTTTACGAAATGGCCGCTCCGGGGATTCCGCAATTGAGATAGGGAGCTAGCCGCCGCTGTCTTAGTTTTAGAACTTACTCGTCCATCTCTCAATAAAGTAGATGTTTTTTTTGCAACGGTAGACGAAGTTGTATGCCCCTTTGCTTGAGACAGCGCGCTGCCTGCAACTGACTTAGCAGCCTTACTCGTTCTGCCGTCCCGCAGAACCTTTGATACTGCCTTCGCCGACTTTACGGTCTTGCTGGTCGAGGTCCTCAATACCTTCGAGGCGCTCTTCGCTACCTTACTGCCTGTATTCTTTGCCATCGTCAGCTTCCTAACAATTAATGATGTGTTATTAGATTTCAACCGTTCAAGCGCATTCTAAGCAGAATACCAATGGCGGGCAACAGTTTTCTGCTTGGTCGCCAAGGTCTCGCGCCTCTACAGTTCATTCTGGGCTAAAGCGAAACCGTTTCCAAGAATCCAACTATACGAAACCCAACGGGACATTACAGTTAAATTTTCGACTCCCCTACTCTGTGGAAACCTTAATGTTTCGAGGTATGCGATACTAACGAACGGGACAATACATATCTTCCGACCAATAATTGAAAGTACGGTACGGACGAGGCCTGCTAAAAAGGCGGGCCTCGTCTCATATAAGAGCGGCAAAAATTTGACTGTATTAACCAATCGAAGCCCACTGAGTCTGCTAACACCGATTATGTTATTAGGGTCTTGCCCGAAAAGTCAACAATGTGTCCATTAGTTGAGCCTCAGACATCAGTGAAACACATTATGCTGTTGTCGTTCAGGACTTTTCGGGCAAGACCCTAATAACGTTTCTGACGTTATCGGACGCCGTATATATGAAGGTAACCGTTCAGTTGTTTTGAAGGACAGCGTTTCGTAATGAGAGTTTTTATCATAGACAGCTTTGCCGGTTGTGATTAATCTGTGCGTCAATGTTCACGGACTTCGGCATCTCTGAGGCAGATTGGAACGCCACCCCACAGTCCGTCAAGGCGGTGATCGTTGCGCTGCAACATCAAGCGCGGCTTCCGGAGATTCGCTTCTCGGCTTACGAACAGAAGTTATCTGCTCTTGAAGCGAAAGATGCTGAGATTGAGAGTTTGAAAACGGATGTGGCTGCCTTGCGCGAACGCCTCGGACAGAACTCCACTAACTCATCGCGTCCGCCCTCATCGGACCCGCCGCAAACCGGTCGCCCCTCGCGCCGTGAACCGAGCGGTAAAAAGGGTACTGTCAACTTAACTTCGTTGAGAGATCGAACTGACTAAATATGATGATGGATTACCGCTCAACGTCATCTGCCCGGATCAACCGTCGTCCTCTTCAGGCCGCCATCTGAACGCAGCTCACCTCGCTCCACGTCCCGAATCTCATCTGCATCTCTGCCCGGTAGCGCTCGGCTTTAAGCAGATGTCTGCGTGGTCGGAAGTGCGACGAGATGATCCCGAAGGCTGAGAGGAACCGTGGTGCATGACGGGCTGACTTGAACCGACGCATTACCTTCTCTCGCACTCCGGTCGGCTGGTGCTCGGTTCTCCGCTCGGTTGTTCAATCCTTTGTGCCGGCGGTGCTCGACACCGGGCATGACCTCAGCCTTCGCCGCGCCGCGCGCTCTTCAACTTGTCCGTGATGATTACGCGCGGCACGTACCGCAAGCCCTTCAGCAGCTTGCGGAAGAACCGTTTGGCGGCTTTTTTGTTCCTGCGACTCTGAACCAGGATATCCAGCACGTGACCATTCTGATCCACAGCTCGCCACAGATAATGATCCTTGCCATTGATCTTAATGAACATCTCATCGAGGTGCCAATTATCTCCGGGACGAGGACGCCGACGGCGCAGTTCATGAGCGTAAGTTTGGCCGAACTTGAGGCACCATTCACGGATCGCCTCATAAGTAACGACTACCCCACGCACCGCCATGATCTCTTCGACATCGCGAAAGCTCACAGCGAAGCGGAAGTAGAGCCACACTGTGTGGCTGATAATCTCAGAGGGGAAACGATGGCGGTGATAGAGAGAAGAAGAAGCTGCTTGCATCGGCGGATTATGCAGCACGTGCAGATCTGCAGCACTCTTGGATCGTTAAGTTGACGATACCACAGTGGGGAATAAATGAACCTCTCTTCGCAATAGTTCGGACAGTTTTTGACAATAAAAGCCAATTCGCCCATAGC
>JACCVS010000416.1 GCA_013698055.1 Acidobacteriota bacterium | reverse complement strand
AGCCCCGCCCGAGAACTCTTCTTGTCATGAGCCATAATCTCCTTTGCTAATTGAAGATAGCTTTCCGCTCCCCGAGAGCGAATATCATACAAAATAATTGGTTTACCGTAGCTTGGAGCCTCTGCCAGCCGCACATTTCTAGGAATTACAGTTTCAAAAACCTGCTGTCCATAAAAATCTCGCAAATCACTTGCAACTGCAGATGAGAGGTTTGTGCGCTCATCATACATCGTCAGCAATAATCCCTCTATTGTTAGTCCCGGATTTAGAACCCGTCGGATACGTGCTAGGGTATCGAATAATTCCGTTACTCCTTCGAGAGCGAAATATTCACACTGAATAGGGACAAGCAGAGAATCAGCAGCGGTTAAAGCATTCAGCGTTAAGAGGCCGAGTGAGGGTGGACAATCTATGATAATAAAGTCGAACTGGGACTCGATTCCGCGCAACACTTCTCTTAACTTATACTCACGTCTCTCAATATCAATAAGCTCAACTTCTGCACCAGTTAGATTTTTATCTGCCGGCAACACTTTTAATAAGGGAATCTCAGTGGGCTGAAAAACATTGTGTATCTCTTCATCAAGGATGAGAACATGATAGAGGCTACGGCGGAAACTACCTCGCTGAACCCCTGCGCCGGAAGTAGCATTTGCCTGTGGGTCTGCATCTACAAGCAGCACCCGCATTTCTGACACGGCCATAGCAGCCGCCAAATTGACTGCTGTAGTGGTTTTGCCTACTCCACCCTTTTGATTTGCTACCGCAATGATCTTTGCCATAGAGAAGATCGAAGTTATAAATTTGAATGGTCGCTACGTTACCATATCCTTCTAGTGGGTACCACAACTTTAGATAATAAAAATCAATTTTTCGTCTTCCGGAACCTATTAAGAGTGCATATTCCCACATACGTTTCACGTGTCCCATAATCTTAAAGTCAATATTGGGACACGTGAAACATATTTTTCAGGCAGCCTGTCGTTTTAATGTTAATTGTACAAGAAGCAGGGAAAGCGCTGCTGGTGTTAACCCAGCAATACGCCGAGCCTGGCCAAATGTCTGTGGCCTAGTTCGTTCCAATCTATCTACCATCTCATTTGATAACCCGCTGATAGCCCGAAAATCATAGTTCTCAGGGACTTTTAGCGAATCGTATTGATTTAACCGATCAAAGTTATTCTGTTGGGTTTTGAGATAGCCTTTATATAATAAGTCAGCAAATACAGACTCTAAATCTGTAGAACTAGTTTCAGCGCGAATTTCTGAGGGTAAAAGCTGACGAATAATCTCCGGGCGGATATTTGGACGGCAAATAAGCTGAGAAAGGGTAATAGAATCGCCTAAATCAATGCCCAAAAAATGTGAAAGGTATGAATAAGCTGTATCTGAGCGTTTAAAGCGGGTTGAGTCAAGCGCTGTCCTGAGAGAAGCAAGACGATCACGGCGCTGGTTAAATCTCTCCCAATCTGAATCACCCACAAGGCCAATATTTCGGCCAAATGGCGATAGACGGCTATCCGCATTGTCATGGCGTAAGGCAAGACGAAATTCTGCGCGGGAAGTGAAAATTCGATATGGCTCATCAACACCTTGTTTTGTTAAATCATCAATCAATACTCCGATATAAGATTCCTCACGCCTGAGAAGCAAAGCTTCGCGTCGCTGAACTAATAGAGCGGCGTTAATTCCTGCGATGAGTCCTTGGCAAGCGGCTTCCTCATAGCCAGTTGTGCCGTTAATTTGTCCAGCATGGAAAAGCCCTTTAACACGAACAGTTTGTAAATGTGGCGTCAGTTCACGTGGATCAACGTAATCATATTCGATGGCATAACCGGGACGGATTATATTGACTTGCTCTAAGCCGGGAATCATTCTTACTAATTCCTGTTGAAGTCCTCCGGGCAAGGATGTAGAAAAACCATTTAGGTAAACTTCATTTGTGTTGTGGCCTTCAGGCTCAAGGAAGAGTTGATGCCGATTTTTGTCAGCAAATTTCACTACCTTGTCTTCAATAGACGGACAGTATCGAGGGCCAATGCCCTTGATTTTGCCGGAGTAAAGAGGTGATTCGTGGATATTGGCGCGAATTGCATCATGTACCTTCTCAGTTGTATAGCCTACATGACAGATGATTTGGGGCTGGTCAATTTTGTCTGTAGCGAAAGAAAAGGCGACTGGACGCTCATCCGCCATTTGAGGTTCAAACGCGCTCCAGTCAATTGTCCGTCCATCTAAACGCGGTGGTGTGCCGGTTTTCAACCGACCGACCGGAAAACCAAGACGCTTCAAGCTCTCAGCTAATTCGATAGAAGCAGGCTCACCGGCACGCCCTGCTGAATATGTGCGTCGTCCGGTATGAATCAACCCGTTGAGAAAAGTCCCTGTCGCGACTACAACAGCTTTGCTGTGCAGACGGCGCGTATCTTGTAATTCTACACCGTAAATTTTTCCATTCTGCACAATCAAGTCTACGACTAAACCTTGCCGTAAATGAAGATTTGGGGTTGCTTCAAGTGTGCGACGCATCTCAATGCGATACAGGGCGCGGTCTGCCTGGGCGCGAGGAGATTGGACAGCAGGCCCGCGTGAGCGATTAAGCAAGCGGAACTGTATTCCTGTACGATCTATAATGCGGCCCATGGTGCCGCCTAAAGCGTCAATTTCGCGCACAAGGTGTCCTTTGGCTATACCGCCAATGGCAGGATTGCATGACATCTGTCCGATTAAATCTAAATTAAGAGTCACAAGCGCAGTTTGCGCCCCCAAACGAGCGGCAGCGGAAGCAGCTTCACAGCCAGCATGTCCCGC
>JACCVS010000414.1 GCA_013698055.1 Acidobacteriota bacterium | reverse complement strand
GGAAGGCGTTCTCGAACAACTTGTGCGCGAGATTGAGATTCGCTGCGACCCGCGCAATATTCCAGATGCGATCAATCTGGATGTGACGGAATTGAAAGCCCATGAAGTGCTGCACGTCTCTGATATTTCGGTTGATGAAAATATAGAGATTCTCGACGACCCGGAAACAGCGGTCGCCACCGTCGGCATCGTGCGCGAAGAGCCGGTCGAGGAAGTGGCTGCCGAAGAAGGGGCTGAGCCGGAAGTAATCGGCAAGGGCGATAAGGAAGGCGAAGAGGACGGCGAAGAGAAGTAAGAGCCGGACGATGGATGATGAGAAAGTGTAGTCTTTGTCGTCCATCATCCAATTTCCCTTTTGCCTTATGTTAATCGTTGGGCTTGGCAATCCGGGCGCGCAGTATGAGCAGACGCGCCATAATCTCGGCTTTATGCTGGTGGATTTGCTCGCGCGAGAAGCAGGAGCGCAGGTCAAGCGCAAAGATTGTCGCGCTCTCGTCGGGCGCGCGTTGCTTGAAGGCACAACGGTCGAACTCGTCAAGCCGCAGACATACATGAATCTGAGCGGTGAAGCGGTGGCCTGTCTTCTCGGCAAGCAGGATTCAAAAAGCGCCGCGCAAAACATGATTGTCATTAGCGACGATCTGGCTTTGCCCTTCGGGGCAATTCGCCTGCGAAGGCGCGGCTCGGCGGGCGGGCATAACGGATTGAAATCAATCATCGCCGCGACCCATACGGATGAGTTCATTCGCCTGCGCATTGGTATTCAATCGGAACACCCCGTCGCCGACACGAAGAACTTCGTCCTCGACGAGTTTTCCCGAAGCGAGCGCGCGGAACTAGAAAAGATTTTAGAACGGAGCGCAGAGGCGCTTCGCGCCGTCCTCAGAGACGGCATTGACAAAGCAATGGCACTTTACAACAGTGACAAGTGGCGAGTGACAAGTGACGAGCAAAACCAAAGCTCTTAACTTGTAACTTGTCACTCTTAACTCGTCACTGTCTTTAACCCCCTTCTTGCTTCATCACTATAGATGAGGCTAGACATCCAAGAGGAGGATGATTTTGGCAACACAAAGAACCTACGAATTGATGTTCATCGTGGACGTGAAAACGACCGACGAAGACATTACAAATCTGAACACAACCCTACAGCAAATTATTACCGATCAGGGCGGCACTGTCACCAAACAGGAAGACATGGGTCGTCGCCAGCTTGCCTACCCGATTGGCCGCCAGACCGAAGGCCACTACGTCTTGTTTGAGATTGACGGAAGCGGACGGGAAATCGCGGAGCTTGAGCGCCGGATGCGTGTCAACGATCAAGTCATACGCTACATGACCGTGCGTGTTGACGAGGATCGGCAGCGCGCCGAAAAGTTCAAAGCCAAGCGTGCGCGCAAGGCAAGCAAACGTCCCTTATCCGGTAATGCCGCTCAACGCAAAGAAGCGTCTGAAGCAAGTGCGTCCGGCGAGAGATACGAATCATAACAAGGGCAGAATTCAGGAGTCAGAATCCAGAAGTCAGAATAAAAACATAAAGCGGTTCTCCGCCTTATTATTCTGCCTTCTGACTCCTGCTTTACGAGAGGTTAAAAGAAGATTATGTCGAGTAATTATGATGATCGTGACCGCGGCGGATATGACCGTGGTGACGACGATAGAGGTGATCGTGGCGGGCGTGGTGGCGGCGGTGGACGCGGCGGCGCGGGTGGGCGACGGATGCACCGGCGCAAAATCTGCCGTTTCTGCATCGAGAAAGTTGACTTGATTGATTTCAAAGACGTGAAGCTCTTGCAGGGTTACGTCCCGGAGCGTGGCAAGATACTGCCTCGTCGCATTTCAGGGTCATGTGCCACACACCAGCGCATGTTGTCGGAAGCGATCAAGCGAGCGCGCAACATCGCGCTCTTGCCATACGCCACAGACTAAACGAAGGAGGAAAATAAAAAGATGGCACACACAAATGTCCTCCTGCGCGAAGATATAGATGACTTGGGAGCGCGCGGCGAGATTGTTAAAGTCAAAGCGGGTTATGCGCGCAATTATTTATTGCCGCGCAAACTCGCAGTCCAGGCGACTGCCACTAACGTCAAGCAGATCGAACAGGAGCGCGGCGCGCTCTTGAAGAAAGAGGCTAAGGAGAAGGGAACTGCGGAGGAGCAGGCTGGAAAGATGAAGTCCCTGCGCCTGACTTTTACGCGCAAGGTCGGTGAGCACGGCATCCTTTATGGCTCAGTCACCTCGATGGACATCGCGGAGGCTTTGAAGGAGAGCGGCTACGAAATTGATCGCCGCCGCATCACTCTGCGAGACGCTATCAAGGAGATAGGGGATTTCACAGTTCCCGTGCGCCTGCACCGTGAAGTGATGGTCGAAATTCCTGTCGAAATCGTGGCCGAAGGCGGCGCGAAAGCCGAAAGCAAAACCGCCCCTGCAACAAAGCAGGCGGGTGATGAGAGCGCCGGAGCAACGGCTGAGACAGAGACTGAAACGGCGACTGAAGCAACCGCAGAAGAGGCGGAAGGCGCAGCCGACAACAGCTAAAACAGGTGCGTGGGCGCGGTGAACGAGTAATCATTGTCGCGCCCGCGCAGCCTGTAGTATAGTGCGCTGCAAGCGCGCGCCACTGCCTTTGTGAGCAGGTACTCAAAAGGCAGACGACGCGCTTGCAGATTTTTTTTGTCATTGTCCGCAGTTTTCGTCTTCAAACTTTAGTTTTCATACGTAATTCTTCTGATGGCAAACTTCGTCGCCGACACGGCACGCGATCAAATGCTGGAACGGCCCTTGCCGAACAGCGCCGAAGCCGAGCGCGCAATCTTAGGCGCGATCATCCTCGACAATGCAATCGTCAGCCAGGCGATAGAGCTTCTGAAACCCGAAGATTTTTATGTTCCCTCACATCGCCGCATCTTCCTGGCAATGATCGCGCTCTTCGAGCACGGCTCTGAAATCAATCCCATTCTCATCGCTGAAGAACTCAAGCGCGACGGCTCGGTCGAATCCGTCGGCGGCATGACTTTTATTTCCAATCTACATTACGGCCTGCCCCGCTTCGCCAACATTTCGCACTACGCCAAGATTGTTCGCGACAAATCCATGCTGCGGCAACTCGTCAAAGTCTGCAACAAGGTGACGAGCGAGGCGCTGGAAGAGGAAGACGACGCGGAGATCATTCTCGATCATGCCGAGCAAGCCATCTTCGCGCTGGCGGATGAGCGAACGCGGCAGGGCTTCGCGCACGTCAAGCCAATCGCGGATGCCATGCTTGAGCATGTGCAGGAGATGGCCGGACGCTCGGCGATGCTGACGGGGTTGACGACCGGCTTCAACGAACTGGACACGATGCTGTCGGGTTTACAGTCTTCTGATTTGATCGTGGTAGCTGCGAGACCGTCAATGGGAAAGACCGCCCTCTGCTTAACGCTGGCGCAGAACGCGGCGATTCAGGCTCAGGCGGTGGTCGGCATCTTTTCGCTGGAGATGTCAAAGGAATCTCTGGTGATGCGTATGCTCTCTTCGGAAGCGAGAGTTGACGCGCACCGTTTTCGCAGCGGTCATCTCTCACGCGAGGAATGGGCGCGGCTCGCGGGCGCTCTCGGCCAGTTGGCCG
>JACCVS010000406.1 GCA_013698055.1 Acidobacteriota bacterium | reverse complement strand
CAGACCGCGATTTAAGGGCAGCTAGATGCGCTTGATTCGGCGTACAATCAAATTCGTCTCGGACGGTTTCATTGAAGCATCTGCATTTAGCCTTTTTCAGCCCTGCGAAATTTGCGAATAGTTATTGAGGATTAAAAGCTCATGTGCGGCATTGCCGGATTCATCGGCGGAGACAATCTTAATAAACAGGAACGCGAGCGCGTGCTTGACCGGATGTGCCACGTCATCACGCATCGCGGCCCCGACGATCAGGGTACGATAGTCAGGGGTGCGGTTGCGCTCGGGATGCGCCGTCTCTCGATCATAGACCTCGCGGGAGGCCACCAGCCCATCTCTGGCTGCGATGGTCAAGTCACGGTTGTCTTCAACGGCGAGATTTACAATTATCGCGAGCTACAGGATGAACTGACGGCGCGCGGCCATCGCTTTCAAACTCATTCGGACACGGAAGCGATTGTTCACGCTTATGAAGAATACGGCCCGTCCTGTGTCGAGCGTCTGCGCGGCATGTTCGCCTTTGCGCTCTGGGACGAGCGAGCGCGCAAGCTCTTCATCGCGCGCGACCGCGCGGGCAAGAAGCCGCTTTATTACACCCTGACGCTGGACGGCGCGCTGGTCTTCGGCTCTGAGCTGAAATCACTGCTCGAACATCCGATGGTTGAGCGCGAGATTGAAGTGGATGCGCTCGACGCTTATCTCTCTTTAGGCTACGTGCCCGATCCTCTCAGCATCTTTCGCGGGATACATAAGCTGCCACCCGGCCATTACCTTGAGTTCACTGATGGGAAGGTAGCAATTAAAGAATACTGGGATTTTCAGTATGAATCCGCAGCCGGTTCCAAGGCTGAGCGACGCGAAGAGGATTATCTGGAAGAGCTTCGTCATCTCTTAGACGAAGCCGTGCGTGTGCGGCTCATCTCGGACGTGCCGCTCGGTGCGTTCCTCTCCGGCGGCGTTGATTCAAGTGTCGTCGTCGGCCTCATGGCCCGTCACATGGGACAGCCCGTCAAGACATTCTCAATAGGTTTTCACGAAGATAGCTTCAACGAGTTGAAGTACGCCCGCATCGCAGCCCGTCATTTCGACACGGATCATCATGAGTTCGTCGTCACCCCGGACATCTGTCACATCATCGAGGAACTGGTCTGGCATTTCGATGAGCCGTTTGCCGACTCCTCTGCGATTCCGACCTACATGGTCTCGAAGCTGGCGCGCGAGCATGTCACAGTGGCTTTATCAGGCGACGGCGGCGACGAAATCTTTGCGGGCTACACGCGCTATATGGTTGATCGCAAGCGCAGCGGCTTTGCGAATTTGCCGCGCGTGCTGCGCAAGGGTGTGATGCAGCCGCTCAGCCGTCGCTTGCCGCATGGCGCGTGGGGACGCAACTACATTAACAACGTCGCGCTCGACCCCCTTGAACGCTACCTCGACAGCATCTCCCCTTTTACGGGGCTGAACAAGCTCTCGCTCTATGAGGATGGCTTTGGTCAACAAGTAAGTGCGAACACTGCCGCCGCGCTCTTTCGCGATTACGCCCGGCGCGTGCGAACAGGTGAGCCTCTCGACACGCTGCTTTATCTGGACAGCAAGACATACCTGCCCGGCGACATTCTGACCAAAGTTGATCGAATGAGCATGGCCGTCTCGCTTGAGACACGCGCGCCGCTTCTGGATCATAAGTTGATCGAGTTTGCCACAACTATTCCCGCTTCCATGAAGATGAAAGGGTTTGAGGGCAAGCACATCTTCAAGCGTGCTGTCAGCGACTTCGTCCCGGCGGAAATCCTGAACCGGCCCAAGCAGGGTTTCGGCGTTCCCATTCAGCAATGGATTAATCAGGAGTTGCGCGGAATGATTCGCGACGTTCTGACCGAGCGCAGAGCACGCGAGCGCGGCTATTTCAATGCTTCCTACATTGAGCTTCTCTTCGATGAGCATGAGCGTCATCGCCGCGATCACTCCACACAGTTGTGGACGCTCTTCATGCTTGAGCTGTGGCATCGCAGGTATGTTGACGGTGCGGCTGTGAGCAGTTACGAGCCGGATTCCATCGCGGCCAGCGTGGCTTGAAAGGAAATTTACAGCGCCAAACAAAGCTACCGTAGCGCGAGAAAAGGAAATAGACAGGTCTGATCGGGGTTGGTTAAGAACTTTGAGGTGCAGTCCACGAATCGAAAGACTTTCTTGAGGAACCATTGAGACACGCCGTTTTACAACTCATCAACAGCTTCGAGCAGGGTGGGACGGAGCGCCAGACTGTGCAACTGACGCGGCTGCTTCACGAGAGTGGCCGCTATGATGTGCATGTCGCCTGTCTGAGCGGGAAGGGGCCGATGCGTCATGAGGTCGAAGCTCTGGGCTTTAAAGATATTCCCGAATTTCCTTTGACCAGTTTTTATAACCGCAACGCCCTCGTTCAACTGCGTCGCCTTGCGCGCCTGATGCGAGCGCAGAAGATAGATGTCGTCCAGACGCACGACTTTTACACGAATGTTTTCGGGATGGCCGCTGCCGCGCTCGCTCGTGTCCCGGTGCGCATTGCGTCCCGCCGCGAGATGGGTGGCCTTCGCTCGCGCAAGCAACGCATTGTCGAGAGGCGAGCATATAATCTCGCGCACGCCGTTGTTGCCAACGCCGAAGCCGTTCGACGGGATTTGATTGAGGAAGGGGTCTTCACAGAGAAGATAGTTACGATCTACAACGGTCTGGACAGCCACCGCGTCGCCAGTGCCCCGCTCTTGAAGCGCAAACAGGCGCTCATCTCTTTCAATCTACCGCTTGAGGAAAATCGTCGCTTCGTCACAATCGTCGCCAACCTGCGGCTCCCCGTCAAAGATCATCCGACGTTCCTGCGTGCTGCGAAGTTGGTGCGAGAGGCCATACCGAACGCTGGCTTTATCATCGCGGGCGAGGGAGAGTTGCTTGGTTCCATGCGCGAGTTGAGCGCGCAGCTCAAACTGGAAAGCGACGTTTTCTTTACGGGACGGTGCAGCGATGTGCCTGCGCTGCTATCTATTTCAGATGTTTGTGTGTTGAGTTCGAGAGCCGAAGGTTTTTCAAACTCCATCCTCGAATACATGGCTGCGGGACGAGCTGTCGTCACTACGGATGTCGGGGGAGCGCGCGAAGCGGTTGTGGAAGGAGAGACGGGATACATCGTGCCAATCGGGGACAGCCACAAGATGGCCGAGCGAATCATCGCTCTTCTCGGCGACAGTGACATGGCGCGCGAGATGGGCGAGCGCGGGCGGCGCATCGTCGAACAAAAATTTTCGTGTGAAGCGCAGCTTACGCACATTGAGGCTCTTTATGAGCGACTGCTGGCAAAGGCCAGAACTTCGCTATCGGACAGGGTGGAGCAGACAGAGAGCTTAACAGGGCTATAGGGGTGCTGGCGACGCGGTGGCTGTCCTGATCGAGGATTGACTTTAAGTTTGCGGGCAACTATCAGGGTTGCCCCGACAAATATCTCGCGATTCCCTGGATAATGCCTGTTGGCGAAAAGATAAGATGCAGTTGAACCAATCAATCAGGATCGCCTATCTGGTCAGCCAGTATCCGGCCATCAACCACACGTATATCCTGCGTGAGGTTCGCCACTTGCGGGCGCTTGGATTCGATCTCAAGGTTATCTCGATTGAGAGTCCCGACAGGCCGCCGGAAAGGCTGACGCCGGATGAACTTGAAGAGTCTAAATCAACCTCCTACGTCAAAGCGCTGGGCTTGTCAGGCGCGATTGCGCCACATTTAAGAACTTTCTTCTCGCGCCCGTTGAAATACCTGCGAGGCTTGAGTTATGCGCTTAAGTTAGGACGCTTTGATCCGCGAAAGACCATCGCCTACTTCCTCTATTTCGTGGAGGCCGTGATTGTCGGCGATTGGATGCGCCGCAACCAGTTTGCACACGTTCACATACATTTCTCTTCGACGGTCGGCTTGATTCTGGGGCGTATCTTTCCCGTCACCATCTCAATTACGATTCATGGGTCGGCGGAATTCATTGACCCCACCAGTTTTCACCTGGCAGAAAAGGTCAGGGCCGCTTCGTTCATCTGCACGATCAGCAACTACGGGCGCAGCCAGTTAATGAGAGTTTCAGATCACAAAGAATGGAATAAGCTGGAGGTTGCGCCGCTGGGCATTGATCCAAATGTTTTTAAGCCGCATCCGTTCCGCGAAAATCCTGCACCTTTTGAAGTGCTCTATGTCGGACAACTGAGCACGGCCAAGGGATTGCACATTCTGCTGGCGGCTCTCGAACGCCTTGTCGAAGAAGGCAGGAAGGTGCGTCTGCGTCTTGTCGGCGATGGGCCGGAACGCAAGAGTTTGGAAGATTGGGTGACCGAGCGCGGCTTAGACAATTACGTTGTCTTCGAGGGCTTTCTTAATCAAGACCAGTTGCAAACGCTTTATCTTGAGACAGATGTTTTCGCGCTCAGTAGTTTCGCCGAAGGAGTCCCCGTCGTCTTGATGGAAGCGATGGCGATGGAGATTCCCTGCGTGGCGACACGCATTACAGGTATCCCGGAATTGATCCGCGACCGCATTGATGGACTTCTGGTCACCCCTTCGGATGAGGAAGAGCTGGCAGGGGCTATCGGCAGCCTGATGAATGATACGGCGTTGCGTCGTCAGTTGGGCGAAGCTGGAAGACGGCGCGTCCTTGAAAAGTATGGCCTTGAGCGAAATATCTCACACCTGGCTGCGATCTTTCATCGCAGGATGGAAACAAGTGCGAAAGCGGCACAGCAGGCACTGCGTCAGGAGAAGATAGAATCTCCGTCGTCTCTTCCGGCCAGGCATGAGACATTGAAGGTTAAAGCCGATTGATTTATCAGGCGGGAAAGAGATAATGGTCGAAGCTCTGAAAAAGTTGAAGAAGCTACGCGGGCGCAGTTTCGACGAGTTGCGTGTTCGCGGCAGGCAAGCAATCGCCAGCCTTGCGGAGAGGCGCGGGCTGTCTGCACAGGCGCGTGTGCCTGCGGATGCTGCGTTCTTCAAGCTCCTCGATTCGACGCAGTTCCACAACGTTACCTTTTCGGCTGAAAGTCTACTCAATCATTTTCGCACGCGCACCTCGCCCGCCTTCTTCGCCTCGTTCATAAACAGGGAAGAGACAATCACCGAGCTGAAGAATCGCTTCGCAGGGCGTGCAGGTGAAGCTCTAATCGCACGCGCAGATCGTATTCTTGAAGGGCGCTTTGACCTGCTCGGTTTAAGCCGCCTTGATTTCGGGGAGCCTGTTGACTGGCATCTCGAACCAATCTCCGCGAAGAGATTGCCACTCAAGCATTGGAGCGCAATCAATTTTCTAGACGCCGGAGTCGCAGGGGATAAGAAGATCATCTGGGAGTTGAATCGTCACCAGTATTTTATGACGCTGGGCCGCGCTTACTGGCTGACGGGCGACGAGCGTTACGCACAAAAATTCGTTACGCACATTAGAGCGTGGATGGAGAGCAACCCGCCGAAGCTCGGCGTCAACTGGGCGAGCAGTCTCGAAGTCTCTTTGCGAGTTATCGCATGGCTCTGGGCGATTTATTTTTTCAAAGATTCACCATCTCTGAAAGCTGATGATTTCCTGCGCGTCCAGAAGTTTCTCTACCTGCACGGCAGGCATCTTGAAACATATCTCTCCACCTACTTCTCGCCGAACACTCATTTGACAGGCGAGGCGCTGGGCCTTTTCTATCTCGGCACACTTCTGCCGGAGTTTCGCCGTGCGGGCGTCTGGCGCGCGACAGGCAAGCGCATCCTGCTGGACGAGATTGAACGTCACGTCAAGCCGGACGGCGTCTATTTCGAGCACTCAAGCTACTATCATCGCTACACGACAGACTTCTACACGCACTTCCTTCTCCTTTCGCAGGCGAACAATGAGCGCCTGCCCGTTTTAGTCGAAGATAAATTGACTGGGCTGCTCGATCACCTGATGTATATCACGAGGCCGGATGGAACGACGCCCTTTTTCGGTGATGATGACGGAGGCCGCCTGGTGATGTTGGACGAGCGCCCTGCGAACGACTTTCGCGCTGCTCTCTCAAACGGCGCGGCGCTCTTTGGTCGTGCCGATTATAAGCACGTCGCGGAGGAAGCGGCTGAGGAAACGCTCTGGTTGACGGGCAGCAATGGCCTGCAAAAATTCGACCGGCTCGATGCTCGCCCACCCGCGCACGCCTCGCGCGGTTTCGTCGGAGGTGGTTACTACGTGATGCGCGATTGCTGGACGAAGGATGCTGACTATCTGCTCATTGATGGCGGTGAACATGGAACGTCGAGGCTCAACTATGGTCACGCGCACGCCGATGCGCTCGCGTTTGAATTAGCGGTGCGAGGCAGCACACTGCTTGTTGATCCGGGCACATACACCTACACCGGCTCATCCGAGATGCGCGATTACTTTCGTTCGACCGCAGCGCACAACACCATGACGATTGACGGCGAATCTTCGTCCGTGCCTGATGGCGCTTTCAATTGGAAACAGGTAGCGCACACAGGAACGCGTGCGTGGATGAGCCACAAGCGCGCAGACTTCTTTGAAGGGTTCACGGACGGCTACGCGCGGCTCAGTGCGCCTGCGAAGCATTCGCGCGGCTTGCTCTTTCTCAAGGGGGATTACTGGATTATACGCGACCATGTGGAGACGGCTGGCGCTCATCAATATGACCTACGCTTTCATTTCACCCCGGATGCGAGACCTGCGATTGAGAATGTGGCGGGCATCGCCGCAGTACATGAGCAGGGTCAAAACAGGCCGGGGCTTGAACTCTTCACTTTCGGAGGCTGTGGCGAGTGGCGGAAGGAAGACGGTCGCGTCTCGTTCTGCTATGGCGAATCGAAAAGCGCGCCCGTCTATGTTTTTACGGCGATGGCGGAAGGAGAACAGGAGTTCATCACCTTTATGCTCCCGCGCGCGAGCGCGCAAGCTCCGAAATCAGGCGCACGCGAAATAGAAGCAGTGAACGGTCGCGCATTTGAAGTGTTGAATGAGGAGAGGCGTGATTGTTTATTGCTGGGGCGTGGTCGTATGGCCGAAACGGCGCAGTTGTCTTCAGATTTCGATTGGTTATGGGCGAGGTACACGCGCGACGGGACAGAGTTGCTGGAGGTTGTTGCAATCGGAGGCAGGCATCTTTCTATTACTGGTCGTGAGGTTGTGTCGGCTACCAACCCGGTCGGCTATCTGGCTGCGCGGCGTGTGGATGATGAGTGGCAGGTTGAAACTGATGCGGCTGAAAATCTCTCTATCGAGCTTCCCGGCGCTGGTCGAATAATCGTCGGCGGCAAGTCTCTAACGGCGGCGGCGGGCAGCACGGAACAGAGTGAGAAATACGCTTTTAGTATTGAATGATGACGGAATAAGTGCCGGACAACCGGAATTTTTAATCTATGTGTGGGATAAACGGAATAGCTTTATCGAGCCGGTCACATCGCAGCCTTGACGTGGGCGCGCTTGAGCGGATGCGCGATGTGATTAAGCATCGCGGGCCTGACGATTACGGGTTGTTTGTTGATGGTCGCGTCGGGCTGGGGCATCGCCGCCTGAGTATTGTTGATGTGGCGGGCGGCCACCAGCCGATGGAGAATGAAGACGGCTCGCTGCACATCGTCTACAACGGCGAGGTCTATAATCATGCTGACTTTCGTGAGGGTCTTGAAGCGCGCGGACATGTCTATCGAACACACTGCGACACAGAGACGATTCTGCATCTTTACGAAGAAGAAGGCACACGCGCTGTCGAGCACCTGCGCGGGATGTTTGCCTTCGCCATCTGGGACAGCCGCAAGCGGGAACTCTTCATCGCGCGCGACCGCCTCGGCGTCAAACCTCTCTACTATGTTCACAGTGAGGACGGCTCGCTCTACTTCGCCTCAGAGATCAAGGCTCTGCTCGCGGCGCGCGCGCTTCAACCGGAAGTTAACTATCAGGCGCTGCCGGATTATCTTGCCAATCACGGAACATCTGCCGAAGAGACGCTCTTTCGTGATGTGAAACGCCTGCTGCCGGGGCACACTCTGCTCTGGCGTGACGGCGAGCTGCGGATAGAAAAATATTGGGATGTTCAGTTCGCTGGCGGCGAGGACGAAGCGCAGCGCAGCGACGAAGATTATATTGAGGAATGGACGGAGCTTTTTAGAACGTCTGTGCGCCTACGATTGATGGCGGACGTGCCTTTGGGGATGTTCCTGTCAGGCGGAATTGATTCGTCGGCCATTGCCGCCATGATGAGCGGGATGGTCAATGAGCCGATCAAAACCTTTTCAGTCGCCTTCAAGGAACGTGAGGCCAACGAGCTTGAATACGCGCGGCTTGTCGCCGAGAAGTTCAAGACAGACCATCACGAAATCCTGGTTAGCCCCGAAGACTTCTTCCAGATGTTGCCGAAGCTCGTCTGGCATGAAGACGAGCCGCTAGCGCATCCTTCGAGCGTCGCGCTCTACTTCGTTTCGCGCCTCGCGTCCAAGCATGTGAAAGTGGTGCTCACGGGTGAAGGCAGCGACGAGATGCTTGGCGGGTACGAGCGCTACTATAAGACAATCTACAATCTTGCGCTTGGGCCGGGTTATCACAGACTGACCCCGAGAGCTTTGCGCCGCGCCATCCAGCATCGCATCGAAAACCTATCACCCGGTTCAAAGGTCAGGCATAAGCTGAGGCGCACGTTCCTCTGCCTGCCGCCGGACATAGAGAATTTATACTTCGATAACTTCGCCGTCTTCACGCGCGCGATGCAGCAGGAGTTGCTGTCGCCTGAAACCAAGGAGCGTGTGGGCGCGCTCGATCCTTACGCGGACATGCGTCGCTACTTTGAGACGACCGACGCCGAGTCGCTTCTTAACCGGATGCTCTATGCCGACACCAAGACTTACCTGCAAGAGCTTTTGATGAAGCAGGATCAGATGAGCATGGCAGCCTCCATCGAAAGCCGCGTGCCTTTTCTGGATCATAAGCTGGTCGAGTTTACGGCGCGGCTGCCGGAGCATCTGAAGCTGCGGCGCGGCTGGACAACCAAGTACATCTTGCGGCGCAGTATGAAGAATATCTTGCCCGAAGCAATCTTGTCGCGGAAGAAAATGGGCTTCCCCGTTCCAGTCGGCTCGTGGTTTCGCGGGGCATACAGGCCGGTAATTGATGAGTACGTTCTGGGCGAGCGTGCCGCCGGTCGCGACCTCTTTAACAGAACCTATGTGCGTCATCTGGTTGAGCGGCATCAGGCAGGCGAGAACCACACGGAACGGCTCTGGGCGCTCGTCAATTTTGAGATGTGGCTGCGGCAGTTCATTGACGGCGAAGACCTGAATGCTTCCCAGACCATGCAGGCGGAAGTTGTCACCATGCAGGCATAGATTAGGTTGAAGCGCGAAGTTTAGAGCCCAAGCCTGAGCCTGGTTTTATCACACGCCTGAGCAAACTGAAGTTTGAACTCTTAACCTTTCTCTTGATAGCAACTCAGAGTATTAGAAACTGAATGCATATCCTCTGGCTCAAAACCGAATTGCTTCATCCCGTTGACAAGGGCGGCAAAATCCGTACCTATCAAATGTTGCGGGAGTTGAAGCGCGAGCATCGCATTACGTACCTGACGCTCGACGACGGCTCGGCGGCGAGTGATGCTCGTGAACTCGCAAGCGAGTATTGCCACGAGTTGATCTGTATCCCTCATCAAACACGCCCGAAGTTCTCCGCCGGTTTCTACGCAGAGCTTGCTGCCAATCTGGTCTCTCCGCTGCCATACTTTATGAAGAAGTATAAATCCGCGCAGATGCAGCGCGAGATTGAAAAACTTGACGGGAGCGATTCGTTTGATGTGCTCATCTGTGATTTTTTACAGCCGAGCGTCAATGTTCCGGCGAATGTGCGGGCAGCCACCGTGCTCTTTCAGCACAACGTCGAGGCGATGATCTGGAAACGCCATTATGAAGTTCAGACAAACCGGCTGAAGAAAGCTTACCTCTACGGTCAGTGGCGCAAATCATTCGCTTACGAGCGCGCCGCTTGCCGCCGCTTCGATCATGTGGTGGCCGTCTCGACAGAAGACCGCGACCTGATGCGGCGCGAGTACGGGCTTGCAGCCGTCACGGATGTGCCGACGGGTGTTGATACGGAGTATTTTCGTCCCCGTGAAAATGTGCGTCGTGAGCCGCATAGCTTAGTCTTCACGGGTTCGATGGACTGGCTGCCGAATGAGGATGCGATTCAATTCTTCACCAAACAGATTATGCCAATCGTCAAGCAAGCGGTGCCGGACGCGACGCTGACCGTAGTCGGGCGTAATCCCTATCCGAGCCTGATCGAGTTGAGCAAACGCGATTCTTCAATCATCGTGACGGGGCGCGTCGAGGACGTGCGCCCTTTCATGCAGAGCGCCGCAGTTTATGTTGTGCCGATTAGAGTCGGCGGTGGCACGCGCCTGAAAATTTACGAAGCGATGGCGATGCAGATGCCAATCATCTCGACGACAATCGGCGCGGAAGGTCTGCCCTTGAGCGATGGAGCAGAGTTATTGCTGGCCGATACGCCCGAAGCATTCGCGCGCGCGATCATTCGCGTCATGGCGGATGAAAAGTTTGCTCTTGAGCTTGGGACGCGCGCGGCTGCCACGGTCAGAGAAAAGTTTGGCTGGGAGAAAGCCGCAACCGTTTTTGCCGAAGTTTGCGAAGGCGCGCTTGCCGCGAGCAGATTGCAAAAGACGGCAGGGCAATCCTCGCAGAGGCACAAAGACATTGAGAAGAGCGAGCGAAAAGTGGAGAAGCCGGTGGAAACGCATGTTATCACTGAGACGTTAGATTGATTTTCTCCAGAGAGATTTTCAAATGAATTTATCAGGACGAGGGGAATTGCAGGACTTGTCTCAGCCCCTACAGATGTTTTCTTACAGATAAATTTCGATAAAGGCTAGTGATGAGCATCCTTGCTCATCGCTCTTTGAGGAACAAGATGAAACTGAGCGTTTTTGGGTTGGGTTATGTCGGGTGCGTTTCGGCAGCGTGCTTCGCCAAAGAGGGGCACGAGGTCACGGGCGTTGATGTCAGTTCGACCAAGGTGGAGATCATCAACAGCGGTAAGAGTCCGATTGTCGAAGCTGGCATCAGCGAGTTAATTGGCGAGGTGGTGACGGCGGGGCGTCTGCGCGCCACGAGCGATGCTGCCGATGCGGTGAGAAGCTCAGAAGTTTCGCTGGTCTGCGTCGGCACGCCGAGCAATGCTAACGGAAGTCTCGATTTGACCTACGTCAAGCGCGTCTGCCAGGAGATCGGAGCGGCTCTCGAAGCGAAACGCGAGCGGCACATTGTTGTCATCCGCAGTACGATGCTGCCCGGAACAATCGAATCGGTAGTTGTGCCAACGCTCGAAGCTCATTCAGGAAAAAAAGCGGGAGAGGGTTTCGGTGTCTGCATCAACCCGGAATTCCTGCGCGAGGGAACTTCCATCAAGGATTTCTACGCGCCGCCCTTTACCCTGATTGGCGCTGATGAAGAGGACGTGGCGGCGAGCGTGCGCCGTCTCTACAGCGCGATTGATGCGCCGCTCCTAGTGACCGGCATCAAGGCTGCGGAGATGGTCAAGTACACCTGCAACTGCTTTCACGCACTGAAGGTGAGTTTCGCCAATGAGATCGGCAACATCTGCAAAGGTCTCGGCATTGACAGCCACGAGGTGATGGATGTCTTTTGCCAGGATACCAAGCTCAATCTCTCGCCATATTACCTCAAGCCCGGATTTGCTTTCGGCGGCTCATGCCTGCCGAAAGATTTAAGAGCCATCAACTATAAAGCGAAAGAATTGGACGTTGACGTGCCGGTGCTATCGTCAATCTTGCAGAGCAACCGCCAGCAGATCGAGCGAGCCGTCGAGATGGTCTTACGTACCGGGCGAAAACGAATCGGCGTGCTCGGCTTCAGTTTCAAAGCGGGAACAGACGATTTGCGTGAATCACCTATGGTCGCGCTGATCGAGACTTTGATCGGCAAAGGAATGCAGCTTGCCATCTATGATCATGACGTTTCGCTGGCGCGTCTCTTCGGAGCTAACAAGCAGTATATCGAGCAGGAGATTCCGCACGTCTCGCAATTGATGCGCGCGAGCATCAGTGAAGTGCTGGAATCATCCGAAGTCCTGATTATCGGGAATAAGGCGGACGAGTTTCGTGAGATTAAGTCGCAACTCGGCAACAACCAGATAGTGATTGATCTCGTGCGATTGTTTGACACCGAAACGAGCAGCGAGAAATATCAGGGCATCTGTTGGTAGCCGCCGTTTGAAGTTGAAACGGGAGGCGGGTTAACGGCCGGGAATGTTCTTGCTCTTTAAGAATAAACAAACGCGTGTTCGCGTTCTTCGCATCGCGGTCTTGTCTCTGGTCGCATGGTCGCTTTTCGCATGGGTCATGGCGCGGGCGCTCGTCGTCGTCACTGCCGAACCCGTGCAGGCGGATGCGCTGGTTGTCCTCAGTGGTTCCTCCGTTTACCTGGAACGCGTGAACCGGGCAGCACAGCTTTGGAAGGAAGGGCGAGCACCGAAAATCCTGTTGACCAATGATAACGAGCGAAGCGGGTGGTCTAGCGAGCAGCAGCGCAACCCTTTATTTGTCGAACGAGAGTCTGAAGCGCTTCAACTCGCGGGCATTCCGGCAGCAGCGATTGAAGTTTTGCCACAGCCTGTTTCGAGTACATATGAAGAGGCGGTGCGATTACGCGATTACGCCACAACACAGGGACTGCGCTCAGTTCTGATTGTTACTTCCGCTTACCATTCACGGCGTGCCCTGTGGACGATGCGTCGCGTTTTTGAAGGAAGCGGGGTCGAAGTCGGAGTCGCCATTGCTCCCATAGGCGAACAGTCGCCATCGAGCGCGACATGGTGGCTGCATCCCGGTGGATGGCGGATGATCGCCGGGGAATACGTGAAGCTCGTTTACTACTGGCTACACTATCGTTGATGACTTGAGGGATTGACCGAGCGGGGGTGAAAATGCACGGCACGCCTGTTTTATAATTTCAATCATACTCAACTAAAGGGCAAAACATTTTGAGTTCGCACGCAACAGAGATAACTCGCGGAGAGAGATTCGAGTTTGGGAAAAACTGGAGCAGGTTTCTTACCCTGCTGGACAATGACCGTATCCTCGAAGCCGAAAAGTCGCTCAAGCAGATGCTTGAAGTTGATAACCTCGAAGGAAAACGCTTTCTGGACATAGGCTCGGGCAGCGGTCTCTTTAGCCTGACGGCACGCCGCCTCGGCGCTCGCGTTCATTCCTTCGACTATGACCCGCACTCCGTCGCCTGCACCACTGAATTGAGGCGGCGCTACTTTCCACACGATGATGCTTGGACAATCGAAGAGGCTTCGGCACTGGATGCCGATTATGTCAAATCGCTCGGAAAGTTCGACATCGTTTATTCGTGGGGCGTACTGCATCATACCGGACAGATGTGGCAGGCTCTGGACAACGCGCGCCTGCCGGTGGCTGATGGCGGCAAGCTGTTTATCGCAATTTATAACGACACCGGAACGCAGGCTGCGCGCTGGAAGTGGATCAAGAAAACTTACAACAACCTGCCGCGCTTTCTTCGGGTTCCTTTCACGGTAATGGTCAGTGCGCCGGGCGAAGCCAAATCCGCGCTGCGCTCATTGCTGACCTTGAAGCCGCAGCAGTACGTCCGCTCATGGACGCAGTATAATCAGGGCAGAGGCATGAGCCACTGGCGCGACATCGTTGATTGGGTTGGCGGACACCCGTATGAGGTCGCCACGCCCGAAGAGATTTTCGACTTCTACCGGATGCGTGGATTCACCCTCGAAAAACTCAAATGCGGCGGCGTTGGCCTTGGCTGCAACGAGTTCGTCTTTATCAAGAATCAGGGTGAAACGTAATAAGGATTTATTCCCGAACGGCTTTTCCGTGAAACTAGGGAAGCCCGTCAGGTCTTCTCTGGTCTGAGATTATGAAAGAAAGAACCGGTCAACAAAGGCGCGCGAAAATTTTAGTCTGGGCGCTGCCTGGTGTCCTGCTTCTAGCCTGTTTTGCTCTTGCGTGTGCGCAGAGCCGAAGTTCAGCACCGAGACAGGAGAGAAGCCGCAGAGTGACAACTGCTCGCACGGGTACAATCAACGTCAAAGCCGGAGATGATCTACAGAAAGCCATCAATTCTGCGCAGCCAGGGGACGTAATTATATTGGAAGCCGGGGCGAGCTTCACCGGCTCCTTCATCCTGCCCAGCAAACCCGGCACAGGTTGGATCACAATCCAATCCTCCGCGCTTGCCCAGTTGCCCGAAGGAGAGCGAGTCACGCCTGCGCAGTCGGCCTTGATGCCCAAGCTGATCTCTCCCGGCCAGGGTCTCTCCGCTCTCAAGACGGCAGCGGGCGCTCACCACTACCGCTTACTGGGAC
>JACCVS010000376.1 GCA_013698055.1 Acidobacteriota bacterium | reverse complement strand
AAGGAGATTGTCTGGTTACCGAAGGCAATTGGAAAGAGCCGGGGCTGCAAAACTTCCTGCTGTTCAAGAGCGGAGTTTTACTTCTCTAATAGCTGCATTTACCTTCCTATCCGGCAGCTTTTGAGGTCACGGCTGGAATCACTCATGCTTTAAGCGCCTTGCGGCCATGATGATTCCTCTTCTTCTTCCATCATTTCCTTCTAATCTAAATCAGACACGATAAATCTATCCGGTGACTTCCAGCTTATTTCGGAAGACTGGCTTTCTCGCCTGCGAGCGAGTCTCTTTGCTTTCGAGTTCTCAATCCACTTCCCTTTGAGGCTCAGTTGTCACCGAATCACTACAGCAACTCTTCCGCGCTCTCGTCCAAAACCACTTGAACGCGGTCGCCAACCCAGAAATCTCGCGGCTATAACGAGCGAGACCATCCGCCTACCAGAATTAGAGGAGATAATAATGATGAGCAAGAAGTTCTTCGTCGCCGCCCTGGCACTGTTCGCCCTCACATCTTTCAACGCCCTCAGCGTCAACGCACAACAGTCATGCGCAAATCTTGAGACGTTCGGCGTTCGCAATGACAATCTGGCAATTAACAAAACCCTTCAGTCTCAACTCGAAGTCACCTACTTCTCGACGGACGACCCCAACGCGTTCATCTCCGAGAAAGCCGGAATCAATCGAAGCGCGACTTATCTGAGCCTGACCGCCAACCAGTTTGTCGCAAAATTGGATTCGTTGGAGAGAGACGGCCTGGCGAGCATCAGGAAACAGACATCGCTAACATCATTCCTGGGCGAGATGGCCGAAATGAATTTGGAGCGTAACTTTTCCAATGCTCAGGAAAAGATGATTAACGCCAGCCATGCATCGCTGAATCGGACTGGCCTCAACGGGCTTGACCGCAAAACGGAAATCAACGTTTCCGAAGGCCGCACGTCTGATCGTGGTTATTATCGCCTGAGCCTGCTCTCATGGTTCGTGGATGCCGCCAATGCCCAGAAAATAGTTGATTACGACGCCATTGTCCTTTTGAAGCCGGGTCAAACCGCTGTCTTCAAGCTGGCGAGCAAGTATGAACTCAAGCGCAACGGTTCACCGCGCAGTTACGTAGCCATCACCATGCGCTCCGTTAACAACCTGAGCGTGGCATCAGCCAAGTAAGCAACAAACTTTGACCGGGAACTCCCTGCGTCACTACATACAAGATGAGACTATTCCTTTACTCCCTGTTCGTCGTTTCTTGTCTCTCCCTCTTACTTTGGACAAGACCGACTGCTGCCGTCGCCGCCGCCGAAAGCCCACTCCCTGGGGCAACGAGCGGTGGCGACGCAGCTTCGACGCCGATGCCGAAGCAGTGCCGGTTGGGCAAGACCTCTACGCAGATTCTTGGCTGGCGCTGGAAGCCGGGTACGCGCGTCAGAATCTATTACCTGAAGAACAATTTCAGTGAGGCAGAGAAAGAAGCGTTCTCGCGCGCCATCAATAACTGGAATAAAGCTCTGAAGGAAATTGATTCGCGCGTCGTTTTCATGATTGACGGTGAGCGCGAGGGCGCTGTAGAAACTGATGGAAGCATCACCGTCTTGCGCGGGATTCCGAAGGGAAAAGATCAGGTGGGTCAACTCCGATTCTTTTCGTTATCAAACGGCGTGATGTACGCCACCATGATCATCAGTCCTGATGTCACGGATTTGAACGCATTGACGAGTTTGATGACGCATGAGATCGGACATTCGCTCGGACTTGCCGATTGCTATGAATGCAAGCGCGGGACGACAGCGATGGCGGCCTTCAAAGGCAGCAATAAAGGAAATGATGTTTACGAACCGAGCGAGTGCGATAAGTACGTCGTCGCGGCTGGGTTTGCAAACGAAACGGGCGCGCAGGCGCGAGTTGTTTTGACCGAGCAGAAGTAAGGATTAATCTTCTTCAGCTATAGCTAACAATTAGTCACCTCTGAAGGGACAGGTTTTCACCTGTCCCTTCTTCGTTTCGCGCCGGCAATCATTTGGTGGATTTGAGACTGACGCCTCTTGATGCCCTCTCCACAATACCCGTTCTCATCCTCCTTGACCGCAATCGAGACCGCGTATATCGTTAATCAAAGCAGTTGAATTGCCTTATCTGTGGCCGTCCCTGGCAGGCGCGCAAGAGCAAGGCTCGCGCGCTAGAATAGAAACTTTTTGATGAAAGGAATTTCCATGAAAAGATTGATTGTTGCGCTTCTAGCCGCTTTGCTGTTCACGGCAACCACCACGACGGTCTGGGCGCAGAAGCGCGTTAAATTTCCGCCCGGTCGCACCACCGTTATCCTGAAGGGCAGAACAACGGGAGGCCCGAGCGAAAGCGGCGGGATGAACCCTGTCAGCTACCTGCTCCGCGCTCGCAAAGGTCAGCAGATGATTCTTCATCTCACATCGGCCAAGAAAAACGCGGTGTTTGGCCTCTATCTGCCGGG
>JACCVS010000375.1 GCA_013698055.1 Acidobacteriota bacterium | reverse complement strand
GCGGCTGACATTCTTAGTGACTATTCCTTCAGAGTTGTGAAATAATCTCTCCCCTAACCCAACCGTGAAAATTACGTGGCAATCGCGCCAACGACGGGAGCCTGATGTTCAAACAGATAAGCGACCGCTTTGAGAGAAGTTATTCATTGCTGAGAAACTTGCGCCTGTTCCATCTCTCCCTGCTCCTGCTCTGCATATTTGCTCACAGCCCGAACGCACAAGCGTCGGGCGTTCATTCATCTCTGCCTCAATCACCATCCCAACAGCAAAACGCAGAGGCGCAGAGCGAGCAGGATGCCGCAACGCTTGAGTTGAGCAAACCCGTCAAGCGCGAAATCGGCGGCGGGCAGCGACATAACTACGGGATTGCGCTCACGGCAGGACAGCACATCAGAGTGGAAATCGAACCGCAGGGCATAGATTTAGGCGTGTCGCTTCAACTGCCGGACGGCAATATCCGTCCAATATATCAACCAATTGGTCTTAAGCAGGAGCAATTGGTCATCGAACGAGTGGCCGAAATATCAGGAATCTATCAATTCACTATTTATACAAGGGCGAAAGCGGTGACGGGCCGCTATGAAATCCGCCTGGCCGAACTGCGTGTGGCGACTGAGAACGATCTCGCGTTACAGCAGGCGCGCAATCTGTTTGGAGAGTACCGTCGGCTCACTCATGAAGGCAAATTTACGGAAGCCCGGCCATTGGTGTTACGCGCTCTTGAAATTCGTGAAAAAGTGTCGGGGCCGGATGATCTGAAAGTGGCGGAGATGCTCGAGAATCTTTCAGCGAGCTATGTACAAACGGGCGACTATGCCAGCGCGGAGCCGCTGGAACTGCGCGTTCTGAAGATTAAGGAGAAAGCATTCGGGCCGGAACATCCTCAGATGGCTGATGCACTCCGCAACCTCGGGGTTTTTTATTACGACAAAGGAGACTATCTCAAAGCGGAAGAGTTGATCCAAAAAGCTTTGGGTATCTTTGAGAAGTCGCGCCAGCCGGAGAATCTTATTATCGCCTCCGCCCTTAGTTATCTCGGCAACATTTATTATGCCCGGAACGACTACGGAAAAGCCGAGAGTTATTACCGGCGATCACTCGCTATCCGGGAAAAAAACTTGGGGGCGGATCATTTTCACCTCACGGAATCGCTCGGCTCGATTGGCCGCGTGGCTTACGACGCGGGCGATTACGCGAAGGCCGAAGCGATGTACGGGCGCGCGTTAGCCCTCAGTGAGAAGGCTTTCGGGCCGGATCATACGCAACTGGCCTGGAGCCTCAACAATCTCGCGATGATTTACGCGACGACGGGTGATTACGCAAAGGCCGAAGCCTTCTACCGGCGTGCGCTCACAATTCACGAGCAGAAGACGGGGATGTACGCCCGCAACGTTCAAGCGACACTGCTCGGTCTGGCGCGCCTCTACACCGCGCAAGGATTAGCGTCCGAGGCCATTAAGTTTCAAACGCAGGCGAGCGAGCTTGAGGAACGTTACGTCGGGTTGAATCTGGCGGTTGGCTCCGAGCGCGAGAAACTAGCCTTGCTCGACGATCTATCTTTGCTCTCGTCTCGACGTATCTCGCTCCACACCAACCTCGCCCCGCATGACCCGGCGGCGCGCGAGTTGGCGGTGACGACCATCTTAGGTCGCAAGGGGCGGGTGCAGGACTCGATGTCGGACAGTATTGCCGCGTTGCGCCGCCGCTTCAGCGCAGAAGATCAAAAATTGCTTGACGAATTGAATGCCCTCACAGCCAAGCTGGCAAAGCTGGTCCTGAACGTGCCGCAAAACGCGACCCCTGCCGAGCACCAGGAACAGGTTAAAACCCTGGAAACGAGTCGGGAAAAACTCGAAGCTGAAATCAATCGCCGGAGCGCGGGCTTTTATGCGCCTTCACAGCCTGTCACGCTGACCGCCGTTCAACGAGCAATCCCAGAGGGCGCCGCGCTCATTGAATTTGCCACTTATCGCCCGTTTGACCCGAAAGCTCCGGACAATCTAAAGGCTTACGGTGAGGCTCGTTATGTGGCTTACGTAATGCGTGGTCAGGAAGAGGTGGGGTGGACAAAACTCGGTGAGGCGAAAGAGATTGATGCAAATATTGTTGCGCTCAGGCAAGCCCTGCGTGACCCGAAGCGCAGAGACGTGAGACAACTCGCACGCGCATTGGACGAGAAAGTGATGCAGCCCGTTCGCGCTCTCCTGGGCAGCACGACGCAACTGCTTATCTCGCCCGATGGCGGGTTGAATCTGATTCCGTTCGAGGCATTGGTTGACGAGCAAGGGCGGCATCTGATTCAGAGTTACTCCTTCACCTACCTGACGAGCGGGCGTGATTTGTTGCGAATGCAGGCCAAGCGCGCGGCCACGAGCGATCCAGTGCTGGCTGCTGAACCGGTGGTGATCGCCAACCCGTCATTCGGAGAGCCTGTGCTTACGGAGCAGGTAGCCAGGGTTAATGCAGCAAGGAAGCCCGTTGCGCGCACGAGCAGACGCATGAGGAGAAGCGTGACTGGCGCGCGCAGTCTTTCTGAGGTCTATTTCGCGCCGCTTACCGGGACGGCGCAGGAGGCACACGCAATCCAGACGCTCTACCCCGAAGCCGACCTTTTCACGGGCGCGGAGGCGACCGAGTCCGCGCTCAGGCGCATCAACGCGCCGCGCATTCTGCACGTCGCAACGCACGGATTCTTTCTTGAGGACGCGGGAACGTCCGCCGACGCTCGCGTGCAGGCGACGGCGCGGGGAGCGGGCGCAATCGCCAAAAACGAAAACCCTCTGCTGCGCTCCGGCTTGGCACTGGCGGGCGCGAACCAGCGCGGCAGCGCGGCGGGCGACGACGGTATCCTGACCGCACTTGAAGCGTCGGGACTGAATCTGTGGGGCACGAAGCTGGCCGTTCTGTCCGCGTGCGACACGGGCGTGGGTGAGGTGCGAAATGGCGAAGGCGTTTACGGCTTGCGCCGCGCCTTCGTGCTGGCTGGCGCAGAATCGCTGGTGATGAGCCTTTGGCCTGTCAGCGATTATTCGACGCGCGTCCTGATGACGAA
>JACCVS010000372.1 GCA_013698055.1 Acidobacteriota bacterium | reverse complement strand
GCGTAATGCAGGCGCACGCCGCCGATTTGCGCATAGCCATGACGAATGGACGCATCAAGGTTTACCAACGCATCGCTCATCGGTTAAATCCCAGAGCCTGTGCCTCCTGGTCGCCAACTTCGATTTCCATTCGCAAGAGTGCGGTCGAGAATGTCTTGCCTTGCGCATCCGTCATCAAAGAGAGTGTCCCGCCGCCGCCCAAACTTTCGTGAAGAAGGAAGTTAAGTGCCGAGAGATTGGGCAACTCGAAGCGCTCGACTTCGCCTTTGCAGATTCCCTTGAAATGCTCTTTGACCCGCTCAGCCGTTACTTCACGCACCAGTAGAGGATAATATTCATCCAGAAGCGCAATGAGTCCGACATTGGCCGTGTCGCCTTTATCACCGGAGCGCGTGTGAGCGAGTTTGGTTAATTGGATTCGCATAATTTCGCTTGAATGTTAATTGCTTCGCCTTCAGCTTTCACTTCCGGCAAGATTCACGGAACAGGCATTGCAACCCGTCCTACCCTTTTTACTTATGCTTCTGAGACGTCGACGCGCGGGGTAATCTCCGTCTTCGGGATCAACGCAGGCCAGTAGGCAACGATCTCTTCAACTTTGGGACGGCCTCCGGCAAAGCCCGTTACACCGGGCGGGCCTGTCAGGATTAGCGGCGCGATTTCCTTAGTGAATCGCTCGACGGCCTGACGGTCATCGCCGCGTACGCCGACACGCAGTTGCACCTCTGCAAGATCAGGCGAAGGCTCGCCCGCCAGTAGCCCGTGCGTTGCGTTTGCGCCGACGAACTCAGTCAGGATTTGATCGAAGCGAAGCCCAAGTCTTTCAAGCCTCGCCCGCAGGATTTTGTCTGCTGCCTGCGCCTTCTCGTAAGCGTCAGGCCATGAATAGACGAGCGTGCCGACGGCCTTGAAACCTGCCGAATAACTGATAGAGACTTTCAGAAACTCTGTCGCCGGATGGCCGCCTATCCCGAAGACGCGAACGCGATCAGTCCCCGCGTCCTCAAGTTGAATAGTAGTAAAGTCGGCTACACAATCAGGCGTGATGTACTCATGAGGGTCGCCCATCTCGTACAGCAGTTGCTCCTTGATGCCCGGAACACTGACACGACCGCCCGTGCCCTCATGCTTCGTGATGAAGAAACTACCGTCCGCGTAGGCTTCGGCGATGGGAAAGCCGACGTTCGCCAGATCAGGGATGTTGCGCCAATCGTACTGGCAGTTGCCGCCGGAAGATTGCGCCCCACATTCGATGATGTGCCCGGCGATTGTCCCGGCAGAGAGCTTATCCCAATCCGTTTCATTCCAGCCGAACTCGTGAATGATTGGAGCGAGCGTCAACCCGGTGTCAGTCGCGCGCCCCGTGATAACGATCTGCGCGCCCCCATTTAGAGCTTCGACCATCGGCCACGCGCCC
Source organism: Acidobacteriota bacterium (assembly GCA_013698055.1). Taxonomy (GTDB): domain Bacteria; phylum Acidobacteriota; class Blastocatellia; order Pyrinomonadales; family Pyrinomonadaceae; genus QHXM01. The sequence goes on along the minus strand of JACCVS010000372.1, from coordinate 3,347 downwards.
AGATAGACATTCGCGCTCTGAATGTGTTCGCGCACCGTCGAAAGAGGCTCATCCGTGTCCATGTTGCGAAGCTCAATTCCGCGCGCGAGAAAATCATCTATGCGCGCCATGATGTCATCGCCCGTGACGATGCCGATGCGAAACTTGCCACCCAGTCCAAGCTCGCGCGCCACTCCGCGCACGGCTTCAGCGCAGCCTTCGACGTTGACGCCTCCGGCGTTCGCCGTCACGCGGATGTTTCGTTCAACGCAAGCAGGAAGAATCTGCTTCATCAAAGGAATGAAATCGCGTGCGTAACCCGCAGAAGAATCGCGCGCTCGCTGCTTCTGCATGATGGACATCGTGACTTCGGCTAGATAGTCGAGCATTAGGTAATCAATCTGGCCGCCCTCGACCTGGCGCACTGGAGCGTCCAGCATGTCGCCCCAGAAACCCTGCCCGCTTGCGATACGAATCTTTTCTTTCATCATAGCTATCAGCTATCAGCAGTCAGCTATCAGCATAAGCAATAAAGCTGACTGCTGATAGCTGATTACTTAAAGTCAAGAATGCGGGCGACGCATCCGTGCTAACTGATGCGTCGCCCGCGCCGAACTGCCCGGCGAGCCTGCTTCCAAAACTTACACAAAGCAAAGCGTCGGTTGCTTATCACCAATCCCTGAGTTCAGTGGGTCATCATCGTCGGTGGCTTGATGCCTACACGGATGGGTCCCCGGCGGCGTCCTCTGCGGCGACCTGCGCGCGTTCTCATCCCGCCACCGCTCCCGGCAGACATGAATGAAAACTGGCGCGTCTCGCCGGGGACGCTCATAATCTGAACGCCGTTGCCCATTTTCTTCAAGCGAACGGAGACAATCGTAGCCGCTGTCGTCGGGCTTGATGCCTCTCCTAACATCATTGTCACGCCGGTGTAACCGCGAGTGGTAACGGCGGTATAACGTCCCGTCATCGCCTGCCCGCCTTCGGGCGTCAATGAGAATTTATTGTCGGCCATGAATTCCAATGTTGCCGGACCGGACAAGCTGCCATCTGCATAATTGACAGTGCCGGTGTATGACTGCCCGGTAAAGTCATCCTGCTTACCAACCGTCTGCTCCATCTCGTTGTTCTGTAACGTGGTCGAATTTTGGCTTGGCGGTATCCCCATATTGCTGCGCCTGCGGTTACGACGACGGCGGCGTCTGCCACGATTCGTCTTCGAGTTCATCATGTTACTGCCCTGCATTGATGTGTCTTCCTGCATCATCGTACCGGAGTTCGAGTTCTGTGCCGACACAGTCAGATCAGCCCCGATAAAAGCTATTGAAACCATCAAGACGAATAAACGAATGCGATGGCTACTTGTTTTTCTGTTCATGGTCTTTCTCCTCCTCCTGCTGTAGCATTGCGCGCGTCCTTGATGAAAGCGCGCCCGAGTTTAATAACTTTCGGCATCTGCCTTACTGCTGCCCGGCAGTGACCGCTTGTGAGAGTTCCAGACTGTAAACTATGCGAAGAGACATTTCAGCTAACTTGCTGTCTTCAAGTTTATAAGCTCTATAGAAGCGGCTGACAATAAACCTGTCGTTCATGGCTGGGAGAAATGACGCCGTCTTCAAACCAGAGTGGGCGGCAGCACGAACTGTCCCAGGTGCGCCCCACCGTAATTCAAGCTCACGCGCAACGCCAGTTCCAGCGCGTCGCGCGTGTTTTCCGGCAAGATCACAGCATCAACGAACCCGCGTGCGGCGGCGTAGCGAGCATCCAACTGCTGCTCGTAACTCTCGCGCACGCGCTCCATCTCTGTCTTCAACTCTTCATCGGGTTCTTTCCCTGCCTGCTTCAACTTGTCCAGTTGCGTGCCGAACGCGGCCTGCACAGCCGAATCGCCTTCCATCACGCCCATTCTTCCGGTCGGCCAACTGAAAATGAAATCCGGGTCAAAGCCCTGGCCTGCCATCGCGTAGTAGCCCGCGCCCGATGCGTGATTGACCGTCAGAACAATCTTCGGCACAAGCGCAGTCGCCATCGCTTCGACAAACCGCGCGCCCGCCCGGATGATTCCCGAATGCTCTGCTTCCGACCCGACCATGAAGCCTGAGACATCCTGAATGAAGAGCAGCGGCGTTTGATGACGATTGCATGTCTCTATGAAGTAGGCGACCTTTTCGGCGGAATCGGCGTAGATGATGCCGCCGAATTTCGGTGAACCGCCACCCGGCGGGCGAATCATCCCGCGACTGTTACTGACAATTCCAACCTGAACGCCGCGAATTCGCGCATGGCCGCAGATCATCTCTTTGGCGTAATCGGCCTGAAACTCGTCAAGGTGCCCGCCGTCAAAGAGGCAATCGAACATGGCGCGCACATCGTAAGGCTGACGATGATCTTCCGGGAGAATGTCATAGAGTTCCCTCGCGGGGCGCGTCGTTTCCACGCTCTCAGTAATCGAGACGACGCTCGCGGGCTTAATTGGAAGCTCTGAAACAAATTCCCTGATCTTAGCCAGACACGCTTCATCATCCGCGACACGGTAATGAGCGACGCCTGAGATGGCGTTGTGTGTGAGCGCCCCGCCGAGAGATTCATTGTCAATCGTCTGTCCCGTCGCGCCCTTGACCAGATTCGCGCCGCCCAATCCCATGAACGAAGTGCCTTCGACCATGATGATGATGTCGGAGAGCGCGGGCAAGTATGCGCCACCCGCGATGCACGGCCCCATCACAGCCGCGATCTGCGGAATCTTCAGATAGCGCCGCATGATCGAGTTGTAATAGAAGATACGCGCCGCACCGTACTGGCCGGGAAAAACGCCACCCTGAAAAGGAAGATTCACGCCCGCCGAATCTACAAGGTAGATGATAGGCACGTGCGAGCGCATGGCAATCTCCTGCGCCCGCAGGATTTTCTTTATCGTCTCAGGCCACCAAGACCCGGCTTTGACGGTCGCATCATTAGCGATAACCACGACCTCGCGCCCATTGACTCGTCCTATGGCGGTGACAACTCCCGCCGCCGGAGCCGCGCCATTGTATTCATCGTAAGCGACGAGCAGACCGATCTCTTGACTGTAAGATTCTTTGTCAAAGAGCAGTTCAATGCGCTCGCGCGCCGTCAGCTTGCCCTGCTGGTGTTGACGTTCGGATTTATCGGGGCCGCCGCCCGCGCGGATTTTCGCTTCGAGCCGTTGGAGGTCTGAGGAAAGCTCGCGCAGACGCATCCGCAGTTCTCTGGAAGCCGGTCGTGCTTCAGATTTCATCATGAATCGAGACCGGCTGCGCTCGCCCCTCTGACAAGGCTCTCGCTCTCGCCCGTCCAGTCACCTGTTTGTTCTATAAGCTTTTGAATGCCGACAAAATATCACAGTC
>JACCVS010000366.1 GCA_013698055.1 Acidobacteriota bacterium | reverse complement strand
GCCGCAGACGCTCTAAAGCGACGATGTGGGCACTCAAGGACGTTAGCCTGGATATAATGCCGGGTGAAGTGGTCGGCATTATCGGCTGCAACGGAGCCGGCAAATCGACCCTGCTCAAGACCTTGTCCCGCGTCACCGACCCGACTGCGGGGCGCATTGAAATTTATGGGCGCGTCGGCAGCTTGCTTGAGGTCGGCACGGGTTTTCACCCGGAGTTGACAGGGCGCGACAATATCTACCTGAACGCCGCTATTTTAGGGATGAAGCGGGCGGAGATTGTGCGTAAGTTTGATGAGATCGTGGCTTTTGCTGAGATAGAGCGTTTTATTGACACGCCCGTCAAGCGCTATTCCAGCGGTATGTACGTGCGCCTGGCCTTCTCTGTGGCCGCGCACCTGGAGCCTGATGTCCTGCTCATTGATGAAGTGTTGTCAGTCGGCGACATGGCCTTTCAGAAAAAGTGCTTGCAAAAGATCAGCCAGATGAAGAATCAGTCCAGCGCCATCGTCATTGTCAGCCACAACATGATAGCCGTGAAGGCTATTTGTGAAAGAGTTATCTTGCTGTCGCAGGGACAAGTGGATGCCTCCGGGCTTGCTGATGATGTTGTGCCTCTCTACGAGAAGTTGATGTTGGAGAGTGTCAAGCCGGACGAGGTGGCCGACGAAGTGGAGGAGGGCATGGGGCATATTCGCATTAAAGCCATCAGGCTGGTTGACGAACAAGGCAATGAACAGAGAGCCTTTGAGACTGGAAAAGGCCTGAAAGTTATTATTGAATACATCGCTACGGAAAAAGTGGAGAACGTCATAGCTTATGCGGCGATCAGGCGACCTGACGACTTCATCTGCATGGGCACGAGCACCAAACTGGAAGACGTTATGCTTCCACAACTGCACGGGCCTGGAACAATAGAACTCGAAATCCCGGAGCTGCTGGTGATTCCGGGCTATTATATAATGGACGTGACCTTTTACGACCAGAACTTTGAGTTTCGTACTTATTTTCTCGGTCGCAAACGCATCAGTTTTCAGGTCGATTCCAGTCTCCCATCGCTTGATGACAAGTACGGCGTCTTCTATCAGAAACAGAACTGGAAGGTCTTACCAGCCGAGATTGAGAAATAGGGGCGTGGGCAGAGAAGTTCGGGCCAGCAATGCTCATACCTCATTTGGTTAATTTCGCTGCTATCAGTTATCATTTAATTGCAAACGTAGTGACTTACAAAAGCGCGCGGAGCTGTAGCCGTTTAATATGAGACGTTCCGCTCAGGCTCTCGCAATGCTTCAAAAAGAAAAAACCATGAATAATTTAGCAGCCTCGCAGGAGAAGCAGTACGGCCTGAGACCGGGGGCCGAGGACTTTCCGTTGATGGTGGTGATGTCCATCATCTACCCCTGCAATTTCGGATGCCCGATGTGCCCCTACACCGATGGTAACTCGGAGATACGCAAATTCTATCGCGAGCGCGAGGGCGAGCTGTTCCCCATCAAATTGTGGGAGAGCATCGCGCGCGAGTGTGGCGAGTATAACGCCTGGATGCGCTGCACGGGCGGCGGCGAGCCGATGCTGCACCCGCAAATGGTGGAGATGATCGAGTATGCCAAAGAGCGAGGCGCGCGTATCTGGCTCAATACCAACGGCAGTATGTTCGGCCCATCAGCGAAGCACCGTGAAAAGCTCGAGCGGGTCATTCGCGCAAACATTGATCTGATCGAGTTTTCGATGGACGCCGGCGACGCCGAGCTGTACGCGCAACTGCGCCCGACGCGCGGCGGTCTCGGCAGCAAATCTCCGCAGGAGTGGTGGGAGAAGCAGGTGGGAAACGTGCGCGCCGCGCTTGAGCTGCGAAAAAAGTTTCATTCACCGACGCGGGTGGTGGTCTCCGTTATCCGACAGGATGCGATTGAAGGGAAACTCGAAGAAGCCATTAACTTCTGGGCGCATGAAATCGGCGTTGACGAGGTCATCACGCGAAAGTTTCTGACGTGGGATGACAATACGATGATTCCGGCGGGGAAGGCTTTGGACAAGCACCTCTATGCTGCCTTGCCGACCGAAAAGAAGCAACCCTGCGTCTGGCCTTTTGAGCGTCTGAATGTGGATACGCTGGGGCGCATCGCGCTCTGCGGCCAGGACATCTCTTTCCGCACGGCGGAGCTTTTCCCTAACGCCAACGAGCAATCTATCAAGCAAATCTGGGGCGGCGAGATGTTCAACTGGTATCGGCAAATGCACTTGGAGGGACGCGGTGCAGAGTGCTTTCCCTGTCGTGGTTGCTCGGCCTGGTTCGCCGGCATCCGCGATTGGGAGCACGGATGGCTCAAGGTGCTCAAGAAATCGGGCGATCACCTCAAGCAGGTTTTGAGCGAAGACCTTGGTGCAGAAGTGGAAATTTACACGCCTGAAGCGGCAGAGACGATTACCACTGCATGATAACGGGCGAGACGGTTTCATTGCGTCCCTTTGAGCGCCGCCATCTTGCCGAGACGCGCGCTTGGGCGAACGACGCTGAATTGATGCTCCTGCTTGATCGGGCGCGCCCCGTCTCTGAAGTAGAGCATGAAAAGTGGTTTGCCACCCTCGATGAAAAAAAATCAAGTCTCTACTTTGCGATTGAAGTAAACGCGGATGGGCAGCATATCGGCAATATCTGGCTGTGGGATCTTGACTGGCGACATCGGAAGGCCGAGCTGCGGATAGTAATCGGCAACAGCAAGCAGCACAATCGCGGCGCGGGGACGGAGGCCATCTCCCTGCTCTGCTATTACGCTTTCCACCGTCTAAACCTTCATAAAATTTATGCCTATGTGCTGGCGGTCAATCCGCGCGCGCGGCGCTCATTTGAAAAGGCGGGATTCTCCCTCGAAGGCACGCTCCGGGAGGATCGCTGGGTGGAGGAGAGTTACACCGACGTTTTTCTTTTAGGAAAACTGAGATGAGCGCGCAACAAAAACTCAACATTATTTACGATGGTCAATGCGCGTTCTGCATTCGTTCGTTGAGGGTTATCAAAGCGCTCGATGTGCGCGGCGTGATGGTCTTTCATGACTCGCACGACCCGGAGACGCTGAAGCGGTTCGCGGCACTACGCAACGCGGACGTGAATGAGGCAATGTTTAGTGTGAGCGAGGATGAGCCGATCTATCGTGGATTCTTTGCGCTCCGCCGCCTGCTGTGGGTCAGCCCGCTACTGTGGCCTCTCATCCCGCTTTTCTACTTTCCAGGCATGAGCTGGATCGGGACTCGCGTTTACGCTTGGGTTGCGCGAAATCGCACGCGATTTGGCTGTCACTCCGACTTCTGTTCGCTCCCCACCGAGCCGCGCGTTCAGCGAGTCCGACAGGGGGGGGATTCAGTCCACCTGTGAACTCAGTATTTGCCATTCAAGATTTCTTCCATCCGCAAATCAGCGTTGAGACGCAGGCGTTCATCCGAATCGCTTTCGGCCTTCTAATGCTTGGCACTTTGTTGTGGACGCTGCCGCACTGGCGCCGCTTCTTTATCAGCGAACGCTGGGGCGGCTATGCTCAATCGGCGCGGGATGTTGACTTTCTTCAGAATCCGATTGTCTCGCCGCTCGTGGCGGCGCTTTGGTTTCTCTGCGCCGCGTTGATTGCATTAGGGCGGTGGAGCGTATTGGCCTCGCTCGTGAATCTGCTATTGTGCCGCTACTTTTTTGTGCGGATGCGTTGGAAGGGCATCCTGCGTGGAATGGGCGCGCCCGGCTTTATGGCCTACTGGCTTGCTGCTGCCATCTTCTTGCTCGAATACACGTTGTACTATGCGCCCAACTTGCATTCGCTGGCACTGCTCGTCCTGCAAGTTGACTTTGCTTTCATCATGCTCTCGGCGGGGATTTACAAATGCACCGCCGGCTACAGGCGCAATCACGGGATGGAGTATGGCATGGTGAATCCGCAGTGGGGCTACTGGGGCAGTTTTTATAAACGCCTCCGCCCCAGCCACTGGCTATTCCGAATTTTCAATCATCTGGCCTGGACGACGGAAGTGGTCGCCGGCGTTCTGATGCTGATCCCGCAGACGCGCTTTATCGGCGGGATGCTTATTCTTGCCAGCTTTATCTTTATCGCCACCCAGATTCGCCTTGCACTTCTTTGCGAGATGGTAATTGTCTGTTGCTTGATCTTTTTCCATCCCGGTAGCTACGGTGAGCAGTTCCTGAGCGGGCTGGTTCCCGCCCCTACTCTCGCAACCGCTTCAACTTTCGCCATCGCGCCGATCACGAATATGCTCCTGGCGGGAGGGCTGTGGGCCTATCTGATTCTGCTGCCACTGATGCACGCCGCACTGTTCTACAATTTTTATGGGCGTAAATCGCTGCCGCGCTCGCTTCAGAGAATAGTGGAAATCTACACCAACTTTTTCGGCATTATCATCTGGCGCGTTTTCTCCGCCGATCACACCTGTTTTTTTATCAGGGTCTATCAACGCTGGCGCTCAGTTTCGGACGGCGCGCGTACACTGCTCTCACGCTATGGTTTGACAGGGAGCCTGAGGTATAGCCATGTCGGTGAGTCAATCGTCGTGACGACGCTCTTTACTACGCTAAAGTATTATCCGAGCAACACAAATCTTTTTCAAGAACGCCTGCTCCGCTACGCGCGCACGGTCGCGTGTCCGTCCGACTCGGTGTTGGAGTTCGAGTATGTGAAGATCAACAAAGCGGCAGACCAGTATGAGTTTTCAGTCGTTGCCGAATATGTGGTTGATCCCATTGCCGGTTCAGTGGTCGAACGCACGCTTGACGATTCTTTCTCTGTGCGTGCCGCGCACGCCGCCTCACCAGTTCACGAGGGCGTGCGACCGGGCAGTTACGTGCCGCTTGGGAGATAAAGAAAGATGTGCGGTATCAGTGGAGTTTTCGGGCGGCCTGACGGCGAGACGGTGAACCGGATGCTGGCAACGCTCGTGCATCGAGGGCCGGATGATGAGTATGCCGTAACGGGCACGGATTTTTCTCTTGGCGCGCGTCGCCTTTCAATCGTTGGCGTTGCAGACGGGCGGCAACCCATCAGCAATGAGACGGAAACAATCTGGGCGGCGCAAAACGGCGAACTCTATAACTATCCGCGCGTCAGCCGCGAGTTGCGCGCGCGCGGTCATCATTTTCGCACCCATTGCGACACGGAGATGTTGCCGCACCTTTACGAAGAGCACGGCGTCAGGCTAGTTGAGCATATTGACGGCATGTTTGCGGTTGCCGTCTGGGACACGGTGAATAAAGTCGGCCTGCTGGCGCGCGACCGAATGGGTAAGAAGCCGCTTTACTATTACCGCGACGGCGATGCGCTATACTTCGCTTCGGAAATCAAGGCGCTGCTGCGCGTGCCGGGCTTCGAGCGGCGCATCAATTTCGAGGCGCTTCATCATTTCCTGAGTTATAAACACGTCCCCTCTCCGCTCTCGATCTTTGAAGGCATCACAATGTTGCCGCCCGCGCATCTGCTCGTCTATCGTCCGGGCACGGAGCCGGAGATTCAGCGTTACTGGAATGTGGATTTTAGCGCGACCGGGGAGATGGCCGAGTGGCCGGAAGAAGAGTTAGTCAATCATCTGCTGGCATTACTGCGCCAGGGCATCGAGCGGCGGCTGATGTCAGATGTCCCCATCGGGTTTTTCCTGAGTGGCGGCATAGACTCTACTCTCTCGACTGCGCTGGCCGCTGAAATCTCGCCGCAACGCATCAAGACTTTCACGCTTACTTACGGGCACGGTTCGACGACCGAAGGGAAGGAGCAGGATCGCCGTTGGGCGCGCTGGGCAGCGGAGAAATACCAAACGGAACACTACGAAGAAAGAGTCGAGTTTGCAAACTTTCCTGAAAACCTGCGGCGGATCATTGCTTGTTTTGACGAGCCTTTCTCCGGCACTGTCTCCACTTATTTTCTCGCCAGCCTGATCGCCCGGCACGTCAAAGTAGCCGTCTCCGGCGATGGTGCTGATGAACTGTTCGGGAGTTATCTATCGCACCGCCTTGCGCAGCCGCTCGCGCGCTACGATGAATACCTGCGCACGGGTGATGCCGGTCTGATTCGCCCTTTTGAGACGCAAACAGACATGCTCGCGCGCCTTAGTGAAAATGAGGATTGGCAGTGGCGTGCCAAGCTTTTTGTTTATGGTGATGAAGAAAAAGCTACGCTTTATGCGCCGGACGTTGCCGAGAGGATGCGAGTTTTCAGCTCACGCGAGCTGTTGCGGCGCGATTTCTCCGCCCTCACGGCGCGCGACCCGCTCAACCGCATTCTTGAGGGCGAGTTCCATACCATTTTTCCAGATCAGGTACTGGCCTTCGTTGATCGTCTTTCGATGGCGCACTCGCTCGAAGTGCGCACTGCATTTTTGGACACCGATGTTGTAACCTTCGTAGCGGGACTTCCCGGACATTTGAAAATCAATAACGGTGTGACGAAGTATTTGCTGAAGAAAGCCGCGCTCAGGTATTTTCCTGAAGAGATGGTCTTCAGGAAAAAGGAGGGCTTTCTGATGCCCGTTACCGAATGGCTGCTTGGTGACCTGGAGGATTACGTCCGCGATACCCTCAGCCCGGAGCGGCTGCGACTGCATGGCATCTTCAATACGGGAGGCGTGCAAGGGTTGATTGACGGGCTTTACAGGTCTGAAGCCGATTACAGGCAGGTTAACAAGGTGTTCTCGCTCATCGTCTTCCAGGAATGGTACGAATTGTACATGTTCAATAAATAGCTGAAATGAAAATCCCTTCGTTTGCCAGGAACGCTTATCGCAAAACCTTGTCTGAGGATACCAAGCACAAGCTTGGAGCCTTGCGCGGCAAGGCGAGAAAAGGAGTGGGAACGTTGATCGGCGCATTCGCCGCGCGTTGCCAGGTGTGCGGAGGAAAAAAAGTTAGCAGGTATAGAAATCCTGCGGTTGCACGCCTCTTGTTTCCGCTCTTCATTTGCCGAGACTGCGGGTTTATTTTTGTCTATCCGACGCCCGATCTGTCTGCCTGTTATTCCGATACGCAAGTGCCGGAAATGGGTGAAGGGGAGCAGCTCTGGAATAG
>JACCVS010000348.1 GCA_013698055.1 Acidobacteriota bacterium | reverse complement strand
ACGACCTCGAGGAGCTGCGCCGGGCCGTCATCGAGTTCATGGAGCGCTACAACAGCCAGTGGCTCATCGAGCGCCACGGACACATGACGCCGCGGGAGGCCTACGCGGCGGCGGTCGAGACGATAGCTGCGTGATGGTTAAGGTTAGGAAAGTGTCCAAGGAATCGGGTCCGGTTCAAGGGTTAACGGGACAATAGGGAGCTTGCTCTCTTGAGTGCCTTCCGAATCTTGCATGTTTCTTTCGACGGAGGCAGAGGTGATCCCGTGGCGCATCCGGCCGGCCAATTTCTCGTTGTCTAGCGAGCGCACTTGACGCCGACCTTACGACTAGTGTAGTTAGTGAAATAAGGAAAAATGATTGTCCTCTTAGGGATGCAGTGAGGGAAGCAATGGGGCGGATTTGTCTGGCGGCTGGTGAGACTGTCTAACCCGGGCGTTTGCGGAATGGGTTGTGGGGCCAAGGTCCACCTAGTAGGCCGCATCCCGGTAACCGGGGACGTCTTGGGAGCCGCCGCCAGATCGCGATCTCTATGGAACGAAGAGAAATCGCAGAAAGGTTGACTGGGTGTCGACATTCGGGATCGACGTCCTACGCTTCTTCGTTGGGTCGATTTTCCTTTTGAGTAGCGCCGCCAAATGGCGGCAGCGGGACAAACTATTCAAGCTCGTCGGCGACTATGAAATCCTTCCGCCCCGTTTGGTTGCACCGGTTGCCCAGCTGCTCCCGGTGGCGGAATTGGCGCCAGCAGCGGGTCTCCTAACTAACGTCATTCCTGTCGTTCCGGCCGCAATCGCCGGTGCATTTGCTTTGGCGTTCGCCATCGCCGCCTTCATCACTCTCCGTCGCGGGCGCTCCATCGACTGCGGCTGCTTCGGAGTTTCGTCAACGGAGAAAGTGACGTGGGAAACTGTTATTCGCGGACTATGTCTTGCAGCCATGGCCGCGGTCGTCGTCAGTGCTCAAGGAGGCGCATGGGTTCGTGTCCCTCCTTTAAGGCTGCCGCAAGGTAGCGGTCTGGCGGCCTTCATCATGGCCACTACAGCATCCCTCCTCTATTTGGTCCTCTCCGAAACCCACCAGATGATGAGAAGGACGACTAGCCTGAATGAAGAGTTAAGAGTTGTCTTTGAAGACAGGGCTGTCAAAGGCTCAGGGGGTCTTCCGTCGTGAGCTGGCCCTGGATTATCGCCTTTCTGTCACTATGGGCCACGACGCTCTTGGTCCTCCTCGTCGTCTTGGGACAGGTCCGCCGCTTCTCTGGTCTGTTCGAAGGTTTTTCCGCCTATCTTCAGTCAGAGTCGGGGATAGCGCAGCTTGAGAGCATTGAAGCTGGAGACACCTTCGAGGAGTTTGCAGTAACGGGTGTCGATGGCCGTCGACACGCTTCGAGGGAACTGATTACTGAGCGGACGCTCGTCCTTTTTCTAAGCGCTGACTGCGCACCATGTGTGGAGTTGCTTACTGAACTTCGACCGATCCAAGGCGTAGTTGATGGCATCCCTCTTGTGATCATAAGCACGAACTCGAATCCCATGGACCAACACAAGCAAGAGCAGGACATTGAAGTCTTTGTCGATACTGACCGCCAGGCAATGTCTGCTTTCAGCAATAAGGTGGCACCTCGGGCTTTTCTTGTGGAAGCTGACGGTTTGGTGCTGGATAAAGGGATAGCGAACTCGATCGGACAACTGCGGGCAATGGTCCGGAGATCAGGGGTCGCCGAATCTAGTCGAATCTAGTCGAAGGCAACTGGGGAGGTTGAAGGAACTGGCAGAAAGAATAGCAAGCGACCTCGAGGGAGGTGAAGAGAGTTAACTTGATCAGTAGTGCGTATAGGTCGGGTTGGATGCTTAGGAGGACGCATGGAGTCAACGACTGATAGAAAAGGGTTTCTTAAGTATGCACTTGCTACGGTGGCTGCGGGGATAGGTGTAGTGATTACGCCGAGATTTGCATTTGCTGTTAATGCTTCCTGCTGCCGCGTCACCTCGGGCTGTCCCATCTGCACCGGTACAAGGGAGCGCTATCGATGCAGAGGCTGTCCCGGCGGAGACTATTGCGCGTGTGCAGAACAGTCGCAGGTGGGGCGGTGCTTCACTATCGGTTGCCCGTAGAGTTAGGAGAGCCCATGTCCGGGTTTAAGGAGGAGAGGGCCAGATCAAAGTCGGTTGCTCGCCTCCGGGATGTATTTGTCTGCTAGAGCCGGGAAGGGATGCTAGGGGTTCATGAGTCAGATGAACGAGTGTTGTTTTTGGATCAGATTTGCCTGATCGAGCGACATGCGGTTGGCTAGTCATGGGAGACTTACAAGTGCGCCGAGAGGGTGCATCCTTCTAATATGTACAGGTTCTTTGTCGCCCAGTTGATTCACCGACGTCACAGGCTTGCGGCCCTTGGTACCGGCTTGCTGATTGCGTCTCTTAGCTTCGTGCTGCTCACATCGGCCGTCGCAACAACGCAGCTTGAGGTTACCGGAACCGTCGCCCGGCACTTCAGGCCTGCGTACGATGTCCTTGTGAGAGCTGAGGAGTCATACACCAATCTCGAGAGAAGGCAGGGACTCGTACGCTCTAACTACCTGAGTGGATTGCTGGGTGGCATTACCTTCAAACAGTATGCAACGGTCCGAAGCCTCCGCGGCGTCGAGGTTGCTGCGCCCATTGCCAATATCGGATACATCATGCCGTTCGAATTCGTTACCCTCAGGATCAACCGCTTCCTGTCAGATGCCAGTGTGCAACTCTTTCGTTTACAGAGTGCTTGGGAGGCAAACAATGGCCTGTCCAAGTATCCGGGAGAGAGCCACTACGTCTACTACACGCGCGAGAATCCTCTTGTTAGGACGGAATTCGGAGTCACAGAAAGGGTCGACGGAAGGGCGCTTCCGGTTTGTGATGGGTTTAGCAGGGGGCTTCCCTTCGACGACGTCACCGAACCGTTCGATTTGCGCACTCGTTCCGGCTTCACCTGCTTCTCGGAGTTGTCACCAAACCTGGCATCCTCGGAGACTGACTACGGACAATTCCCAAGCGGAACAGTGGGAGCGGTCGAAAGTGTCCAATTGCCCGTCTTCGTCGCCGCGATCGACCCACAGCAGGAAGCCCGTCTGGTCGACTTCAGGGAGACCCTGGTGGGGGGCCGTCTGTTGAAGAGCCGGGAGCGACCATTTGTCACCAGATTGTCATCGGTCAGCAAATTGAGCGTCATACCTGTGCTCGCGAGCGAGAAGAGCTATGTGGACGAAAAAATGGTCGTGTCGGTGGAGCGACTCGAGACCCCCAAACCTGCCGCCCTGAGGGCTATCCTGGCGGACCCCAAGAGAGCGTACCGATTCACGACAGGGCAACAGGGAGAGGTGGTGGGAGAGATAGAAGTGCGGGTGGCCTCGGTTCTGCGGAGGATGGTGAGGGGACCGTCGAGGGCAAAGGTCGATCCCGGGTTGAATTACAATGGTTACTGGTCGGCTGGATCGACAGATTATCGCGAGTCGCAGGGTCGGTTGCGGCCGCTGGTAAAGCGCAACCCGAAGATCACATTCCAGAGTGGTTACTATGGTGGTGGGTGGGCGCCTCAAGAGAACCGCGACGTTCAGTTCCGAAAGCTGCGGTTCTACGAGGGCTCGAACCAGTTTCAACCGGGCAACGTGTATGGCACTCCTGCGCTGCGCGTCGTCGGGCAGTTCGATCCCGAGCTGTTGCCTGGCTTCAGCCGCCTTTCTCAAGTCCCGCTGGAGACTTACTACCCTCCCAAGGTCGAGCCGGCGAATTCACCGAGCCGGCAGGCTCTCGGCGGAGCGGCTTTGCTTCCCACGGTAAACATTGGGGGCTATGTCGCACAGCCTCCGCTGATACTGACCAACCTTCAGGGGCTCAAGGCGCTGATCGATCCTGATAATTTCCCGACCACGGATCCCGCCGCGCCCATCAGTGTAATCCGGGTCCGAGTTGAGGGCGTCAAAGGACCCGATCCGGTTAGCCGTGAACGCATCAAGCGGGTTGCAACTGAGATCCACCGTCGCACCGGGCTCGCAGTCGACATCACCGCGGGTTCTTCGCCGCGCAGCCTTCTCGTGGAGCTGCCCGAGGGAAAGTTCGGCCAACCGCCGCTGGTCGTTAGAGAGGGGTGGGTTGAGAAGGGAGTCGCGATCAGGTTCTTAAAGGCGGTCGACCGCAAGAGCCTCTTTCTCTTCTTTCTGGTCTTGCTGGTGTGCGCTCTCTTTCTCGCAAACGCCACTCTTGCATCGGTCCGGTCGCGGCGAAGGGAGATCGGATCAATGTTGTGCCTCGGATGGTCGCAACGGGAGGTGTTTACGGCAGTCCTGGGCGAGCTTGCGCTCGTGGGTTGCGTCGCCGGCGTCGCTGGTGTGGTTCTCGCCGGTGCGCTGACCGCCTTACTCGACCTACCACTCGACGTGATGCGCGTGGTCCTGGTGCTACCAGTTTCGATTGTGCTAGCGGTTGCTGCCGGGCTTCTGCCCGCTCGCCGCGCGGCGCGCGGGACTCCGATGGAGGTGGTTCAGCCCGCGGTCAGCCAGGGCGGCAGACGGCGACCGGTCACCAGGCTCGTCGGCCTCGCGCTCCGGAACCTGATACGCACGCCCGCTCGCACAGTGCTGGCGATGGTCGGGCTTCTACTCGGGGTCGGTGCACTCACTGCGCTTATCGCGCTCAACCAGGGGTTCCAGCGGACGCTGGTCGGCACCCTGCTCGGAAATGCCATCGCCGTCGACGTGCGCGGCGTCGACTTCGTCTCTGTGGTTCTTGTAACGACACTTGGCGCGGTCTCGGTCGCCGACTTACTGTACCTCAACATCAAGGAGCGCCAAGGTGAGCTTGTCGCCTTACGCACCTTGGGATGGGACGACAAAGATCTCGCAGGGCTTGTGGTGATGGAGGGAATGTTGATGGGCTTGATCGGATCCCTCCTAGGAGCAGCTCTCGGGGTGGGAGGTGTCGCCTTGGTGCGTGGCATCCCTGTCGGGCCGATCCTGTCGTCTGCCGGGATAGCGGCAGCTGGTGGTGTTGTCGCTACGAGTCTCGCCTCCCTTGCGCCCGCAGCACGCATGTCGAGCTTGATACCGGTGCGGGCCTTGGCCGAGGAACAATGAGTGTCGGGCGCGTTGGTTGTCCTCAGCTCGGTCACCAAGACCTATTTATTGGGGCAACAGGTGATCAATGCCCTTCAGCATGTCGACCTGTCGATCGATGCCGGGAGCGCTCTCGCGGTCATGGGTCCCTCTGGGTCCGGCAAGTCGACGCTCCTCCACGTCGTTGGTGCCATGGATCACGTCAACGAGGGTTCAATTCAGGTGGGAGAGGTCGAGGTTACCTCACTCTCCCGCAAAGAGCAGGTTGCCTACCGGCGCTCCCTCGGTTTCGTGTTTCAGCGCTTCCATCTTTTGCCGGCCCTTACCGCCCTCGATAATGTCGTGGCGCCGGTGCTGCCTAGGAAAACGTCGTTCGATAAGTTCGAACGGGCGCACTCCTTGCTTGCTGCCGTGGGGCTCGAAGACCGGCTGCGGTCATTGCCTTCAGAGCTGTCAGGAGGTGAGCAGCAACGCGTAGCGATAGCGAGGGCGCTGATCAATCACCCAGGTCTGCTTCTCGCAGATGAGCCCACGGGCAACCTCGATTCGGGCACGGGGCAAGAGATCCTACGACTGTTGCTCGATATGCGAGCCGAGCACGGGCTCACAATTCTCGTTGCAACTCACGACCATCAAGTAGCGGCCGAGTGCGACAGGATAGTCTCCTTGCGCGATGGAAAGCTTGAGGCAGATGACCTGTGGTCTGCGCCGCGGCCGTCCTGAGGCGGGTTTGGTTGTAGGCCCGAGAACGTTAGTCGGGGCGCCCATCCGGAGTTTCGGGGTGAACC
>JACCVS010000343.1 GCA_013698055.1 Acidobacteriota bacterium | reverse complement strand
CGAGCGACGCAAAAGAGAAGAGGATTGACTCGAGTGCTGGCGTGGAGCGCGCTCGGAGTGGTTCTGCTTGCTGGCGGATATGCTGTGTGGCGCGGCGCACGATCATCCGGGAACGAGACAGCAGAGGCGCGCCCGCGCGTGGTCGTCGGCTCAAAAGATTTCACGGAGTCTGTCTTGTTGGCGGAAATCTACGCGCAGATGCTGGAAGCGCGCGGCGTCGAGGTCATCAGAAATTTCGAGCTGGCCGGAAACCTCGCGCACGAATCGCTCACAGGCGGACAGATTGACGCTTACCCGGAATACACGGGCACGTCCTACATGGCGATTCTGAAGTATCCGCTCAACACAGACGCACGAACTGTTTATGAAACAGTCAGGCGCGACTATGCAGAGAAGTTCAACGCCGAAGTCAGCCCATCGCTCGGTTTCAGCAACACCTTTGCCATTCTCGTGCGCGGGGCAGATGCGCGGCGTCTCAATTTGAAAACTGTCTCGGATGCCATTCCTCACGCACGGAACTGGCGCGCGGGCTTCGGACAGGATTTCATGTCACGTGCCGACGGTTATCCCGGTTTCGCGCGGACGTACAATTTACAATTCGCTGCCCAGCCGCGCGAGATGGATTTGTCGCTCACCTATCGCGCTCTCGCCACCGATCAGGTTGATCTGATCGCGGGAAACTCGACCGACGGCTTGATCTCAACGCTCGACCTCTTTCAGCTTGAAGACGACCGGCGTTACTTTCCGCCTTACGAGGCTGTTATCCTGATTCGCCGCGACACGCTTGCGCGAGTGCCCGCCGCGATGGAAGTCCTCTCGCTTCTCGGAGGCAAACTTTCAACTGAAGAGATGCGGCGTCTGAACTACGAAGTTGATGGCAACAGGCGAGACAAGCGAGAGGTTGTGCGCGAGTGGATAGAAAAAGCAGTAACAAGTGACAAGTGACGAGTGACGAGTTAAAATCCGATTCCCGCTTGTTACTTATCGCTTATCAAAGGTCAACGGTTTTATGTCATTAACAGAGCATGAAGTGGAGATTCGCACCGGGCGGCGCGATGGAGATGGGCAGATACGTCTTTCCATCTTCATGGATGAATTGGTGGCCTTGACGCTCGAAGGACACGGCGAGCGTGCGCCGACGCTGCTGTTGACCGTTGAGCAGGCGTGCAGGCTTAAGGACGCGCTCGCGGATTTAATCCGACGCGCGGAAAGTGCGGCGCGCGAGCAGAAGGATGAAGCGTGGCAGGGCGAAGAGAGAAGACGGCGGGCGAGCTAAACGAAAGCAGAATCCAGGAGTCAGAATCCAGAAGCCAGAATAAGAACAAAAGCGGCTCTCCGCCTTATCCATTCTGACTTCTGACTCCTGAATTCTGGATTCTGCTCTACGTCGTTATTTCTTGAGCAGCGTTACTTTCACAGGCTCTGAGAGCGAGTTGGCCGGGACATCAATCTTGAGGGTTTTATACCCCTTGGCTTTGATGACCAGTTTGAGATCACCCATGTGAATCGGGGGAAGGACGGCGACGCCTTTATCATTTGACGAATTCCAAGTCTCACAGAAAAAACCGTCTGAGCGCGACGACTCCAACTTGGCGTATGCGCCTTTAACGGGGTTGCCGTTCTCGTCCATGATTCGCAAATCAAGACGACCGATGCCGTTGGGCTGTGAAGGCGCACGACCCATGTTGGGGATGTCATTACCGTTTTGTGCTCCATCCTGCTGGCCCTGTCCGAGACTTAAACTGAAAGACGCAGCGATAATCAGCGTGGCAATAAATAACTTACGCATTTCTGTATACTCCTAAGTATTGGCTATGATGAAGAAAAGTTTTACCGGGGGCTTCGCGGCTGTTGATTCTGATGCGATCCGGGCGGACACCCGTTGTACGCCCGCGCCTTTGATTATACAGCCGTTCAGAAAAATTGAAAGACTTAAATTCCGAGGAGAAATAATGAAGAGAATAGCCGTCTTCCTGCTTGCCTGCTCGCTTTTGGGAACTTCCGCCAGCGCGCAAGCTCCGCAGCCGAATCGCAAAAGCATTTCCACCGT
>JACCVS010000323.1 GCA_013698055.1 Acidobacteriota bacterium | reverse complement strand
CCAGCATCGCGCCCGCTCTCGTCATCGCCGAGGCGATCAACTCGCGTTTAATCATCGAGAGCAATGCTTCGGTCAAACCCTCGGCCAGCTTGAGCATCACGTTGCCCGTAAAGCCGTCGGTCACGATGACATCAACCGCGCCCGTGAAAAGGTCTCGCCCCTCGACGTTGCCGACGAAATTCAAACTTCCCAAATCTCTCAGGAGCGGAAACGCCTCTTTCGTCAGATCGTTTCCCTTGGCTTCCTCTTCACCAATGCTCATCAAACCCACACTTGGCTTAACTGTTCCCAGCACGGCGCGGCAATAAGCATCGCCCATGATGGCGAACTGAGCCAGATGAAACGCCTTGCATTCAGCGTTCGCCCCGACATCCAAAAGCAGCGTCGGCTTGCTTCCCTTGGTCGGAATCATGGCCGCAAGCGCGGGCCTGTCCACGCCGGGCAGCATCCCGATTACCATTTTGGCGGTCGCCATCGCCGCGCCCGTGTTGCCAGCCGACACGAAACCATCGGCACGACCCTCTGTCACCAGCTTTGACCCGATTCTCAAAGAGCTTTTCTTCTTGCGTCGAACGGCGGTCGCCACCGGCTCATCCATGCCGATGAATTCTTCGGCCTCGACAAACTCGATGCCGCGATCACCCTGCTTGCGCCAGCCGCAGCGACGCAATTCCGGCTCGACCTTTTCCGTCTGCCCGACAAGAATGACGCCTATCCCTAAATCGCGCGTGGCAGCCAGAGCGCCGTCAATCTCCGCGTGCGGCGCATGGTCACTGCCCATCGCGTCCACGGCGACTTTGCCGGTCAATTGATGATGCCCGTGCTTCATTAAGACAGTGACGAGTGACAAGTGACGAGTGACGAGCAAGAAGAAAAAGAATAAGAGAGCATAGTGCAGGCGCACTCTTGTTTTAACTTGTCACTTGTCACTCGTCACTTGTCACTGTTTTTACGCCGCCTCTTCGACTTGCACTACTTCGCGGCCTTTATAGAAACCGCATTTCGGGCACACGCGATGCGGCATCCGTGGCTCCTGGCAATTCGGACAAGCGGAAGTCTGCGGCTGGCGCAGAGCGTCATGCGCCCGGCGCTTGCGCGTCCGGGCTTTAGAATGGCGTCGTTTTGGATTAGGCATAATTATAACTCCAGTGACAAGTGACGAGTGACGAGTGACGAGCAAGAACAAGAGACGAGCCTCCAGCATTGAGTCGCTGGCTTTAACTCATCCCTCATCCCTCATCTCTCATCCCTGCTTTTAAAAGTCCTGCCCAGCGCGGATCAATCTCTTTGCTGTGGCAGTCGCATGAATTGGCATTTCTGTCGGTGCCGCATGTCGGGCATAAGCCTTTGCATTCTTCGCCGCACAGGGCGCGCGCAGGCAGAGCCAGCAGCACTTGCTCGCGAACCAATTCGTCCAAATCAATTGTCTCTCCGTCAAAGACCGAGAGACTCAAATCTTCTTCCTGCAATTCCGCCGCTTCGCTTCGCTTATAATCTTCCGTCGGGACATAGGTCACATCGAACTCTGTCTCGACCGGAACGGCGACTGTTTTCAGGCAGCGGTCACAATCAACTTCGGCGCTGGCGCTGATTTTCCCTCGCAACCGGACTTCATGCCCGGTGCGGCTGATGCGCCCTGTCACCGTGGGTTCTTTGGTCAAACGGGCGTGCTCTTCATCCAGCACAATCTCTTCAGGCTCGTAAACGTGCGTGAACCCGTTGCCCGTCTTTTCCAGCTTATCAAGCTCAATCCGCATCACTCACCCACACTGTTGAAATACGGCGTTTTCTGCCAGGAGCACGCAAAAGGCGTTATTATAGCGGTTGGCGGGCGAGAGTCAACGCGCGAGACATACAATCCATTGACACGTAGTCCGGGATTAACAAGATTGACATGATAAAGAGAAGACAAATAGCAATGCTTTCATATTCTTCATCCTGTTAATCCTGTTCAATTATTTCCCTTTTAGCTTGAGCCGCTTTCGACTCCAAATGCACCGAGCGCCGCCTCGCGCACGACTCGCGCCAGTCGCTTGTCCCCGCCCGTAATCAGAGCTTTAGTCGCGCTCTCGTTGATCCCAAAAATCTTCGGATTCGCAGGGAGATTGCCTGTTCGCAGGATGCGCCGTGCGGACGAACGATAATGAGGCTCATCCGCCTCAGCCTCGCTGACGACCTGAAAGGCTGCGCGTGCCGCATCCGCTTCACCTGAACGCGAAAGCACAAGCCCCAGCACATAAAAGGCTTCCGGATAAACGCTCTCTCCCTCAATCGCTTTGCGAAGGTGACGCGCGGCCATGCGAAAACGATTAAGCCGGAAGTAAGCGCACCCGACTACATAATTGGCTTCCGGCGAAGGCCGCGCAGAAAGCGCGCTCTTAAATTCCTTGAGCGCCTCTTCCCACTTCTTTTCGGCGACGAGCAGACGCCCCAACCCGTAATGAGCGGCGAACGAGCGCCCCGCTAATTGGATAGAATCTTTCAGCAATTTCTTTGCTCGCTTGACTTCCCCACCGTCGCCACAGGTCAGGCCGAGCGACAACCGAACCTTTTCATTTTTCGAGTCGGCGACAAGCGCCCGTTCCAGGTAATCTCTGGCGAGGACGTTCTTGTTGGCTTCAAAAAAGTGCTCGCCGATGAAGGCATGTAGCTGTGCATTACCGGAAGCGAGCGCAGCGGCGCGTTCTAGCGTGCGGATGCCGCGCGCCGTCTCTTTCTCGCCCAGCAGCTTGAATCCTTCGCTAACATACCGCTCAAACGTCGCCAGATTAGTGCCACGATAAGCCGAGATGATTTTCGTCCGCAATTCCTTGTGGCGGGCCGCCGTTTCCTGCTCCGCTGTGTCCTGCCGACATCGCTCGCGCCACAATTTGTTGAGCTTGGCGGCATCGAGCACGCCCGACTCAGCCAGAACCGTGATGATCGTGTCAATCAAAACGTGATCGTGATAAGAATTTTTTGCCTGCCGCAACATGAGGTCGAGCGTCTGTTCCAGCTTCTCCGTCATGCGCAAGAGCCTGTTCTCAAGCGCCGAGACGCGCTCCAACAAATGCTCCTCGTGCGTGGCGATCATCGCGCCATCCTCGTAACGCGCCGCCGGAGGCTCGACCACCAGCATCAAGCGCGTCCCGCATCGCCCGCATAACTCCTGCCCCAGCGGATTCCCCGCCAGACATTTCTGGCAATAGTGTGAAACAGTTCTCATAAAGTCTATTGAGTGTGGCGGGCCTATCAAGCCTGGTGAGTCAGGAGCCTGCTTTGACCCGCTAGACTCGCCAGATTTCTCAATCAGTATTCGTAAAACCCTCGCCCCGTTTTCCTGCCTAACCAGCCCGCGTCAACATAGCGTTTGAGGAGCGGGCAGGGTCTGTATTTCGGGTCGCCTAAACCATCGTGCAGCACATTCAGGATAGCGAGACAAACATCAAGGCCAATGAAGTCTGCCAGTGTCAGCGGCCCCATCGGATGATTCATGCCCAACTTCATAATCCCGTCAATGCTCTCCCGCGTGGCGATGCCCTCATAAAGAACAAAGATCGCCTCATTAATCATCGGCATCAGCACACGATTGGAGACGAAGCCGGGCATGTCGTTGCATTCGAGCGGCGTCTTTTCCAGTTTCAGGGTCAGGTCATGAACCGCCTGATAAGTCTCGTTTGATGTGGCAATGCCGCGAATGATCTCGACCAGCTTCATCACGGGCACGGGATTCATAAAGTGCATCCCGATAACCTGGCCAGGACGTTTGGTGGCCGCGCCGAGCTTCGTAATCGAGATGCTTGAGGTGTTCGAGGCGAGAATCGCTTCAGGCTTCGTCAACTCGTCCAGTTGTCGAAAGACTTCTGACTTGACGTTCACATCTTCCGTCACGGCTTCGACAACCAGATCGGCCTCGACGAGCGCTGCCATCTCTATCACGTTACGGATGCGCCCCATAATCGCGCGCTTCTCTTCATCCTTCAGCCGCTCTTTATCAACGTCTCGCTGCAAACTCTTGTCAACGGCAGCCATTCCGCGCTGCAAGAATTCGTCTTTGACATCGCGCAGGATAACGTCGTATCCGGCACGTGCGGCCACCTGCGCGATGCCGCTTCCCATCGCGCCTGCGCCGACCACACCGATTGTTTTGATTGAAAGCTTGTTCTCCATCAATTTAATTTTCTCTCAGCTATCACCGTTCCACAGCCATCGCAACAGCGTTGCCGCCGCCAAGACAGAGCGCGGCCAAGCCCCGGCGCACGTCGCGCCGCTTCATCTCGTAGAGCATTGTCGTCAGCAGACGCGAGCCTGATTGACCGATGGCATGGCCGAGCGCGACCGCGCCGCCGTTGACGTTCACTTTGTTAGGGTCTAAATCGAGTTCCTTGATGATGGCGACGGCCTGCACCGAAAAGGCTTCATTCAATTCAATCAAGTCAACTTCACTCAGCGACCATCCGGCTTTCTTCAAGACTTTTCGGATGGCTTCGACCGGAGCCATCATCACGAGTTCAGGCTCTATCCCTGAAGTCGCCTGCGCTGCAATACGTGCCATCGGCTCGACACCCAGAGCGCGTGCGCGTTCCATTGAAGTGACGACAAGGGCCGACGCGCCATCGTTGACGCCGGGAGCGTTTCCGGCAGTCACCGATCCGTCTTCCTTCTTGAAAGCAGGCTTGAGCTTCGCCAGAGCTTCGAGCGACGTGTCTTCACGCACAGACTCGTCCATCTCAAACACGATGGGCGCACCCTTCTTCTGCGGAATCTCTATGCCCAGGATTTCGTCTTTGAACTTTCCGGCCTTAATCGCAGCTGCCGCCTTGCGATGAGAGTTCAGCGCATATTCGTCCTGCTCCTCGCGCGTGACGTGATAACGAGAGGCAACCACTTCGCCCGTATTGCCCATGTGATAATTCTCGAAGGCGCACCACAAACCGTCGTTAATCATCGCGTCAACCAGCACCCCATTGCCGAGGCGATAGCCTTCGCGCGCTTTCGGAATCAGATAGGGAGCGTTCGTCATGGACTCCATACCGCCCGCGACGACGATTTCGGAATCGCCGAGTTGAATTCCCTGTGCCGCCATCATCACGGCCTTGAGACCTGACCCGCAGACTTTATTGATTGTCACGGCGGAGACACCGAACGGGATACCCCCATTCAGCGCAGCCTGCCGCGCAGGATTCTGCCCCAGCCCCGCCTGAATCACGCAGCCCATGATGACTTCGTCAACGTCTTCAGGGCTGACGCCTGCCCGTCTCACACTCTCGCGCACGACCATCGCGCCCAGTTCCGTCCCGGAAAAACCTTTCAACGCTCCCTGGAATTTTCCCGTCGGCGTCCGCACGGCGCTAATGATTACCGCTTCTTTTCTCTCGGACATGTATTTACCTCAAATCAAGAACAAAATGGTAAACGGCAAATCGTGAATAGAGAAAAACGGTTCGTCTATTTGTGATTTACGGTATGCGAGTAACTATTTACCATTCACTACAAGGTGTCAAGCAAACCTTTAGTATTAAAAACGATGGTTTGATAAGGCTCGCTAACGGGTGTTAGACTCGCCGCCGATGTTTCCTAAATTAACTCCGAGTGGTGGGCGCTGTTCTTTCTCATCACCTATCACTCATCACCCATCACTTATCGCTTAACGATCATGCAAGCACTCATTCTCGCAGGCGGCAAAGGAACAAGGCTTCGACCGTTGACGGTCTACACTCCGAAACCAATCGTCCCCATCTGCAATCGCCCGTTCCTGCTTTACCAGATAGACACGCTCAGGCGAGCCGGCATTAAAGACATCACGCTCTCGCTCTCTTACCAGCCGCAAAAGATTGAGCAGCAGCTCGGCGACGGCTCGGACTTCGGCGTTAACCTCAAATACACGGTCGAGCCGCAGCCGATGGGCACAGCCGGGGCTTACAAATACGCCGAAGATTTAATCCGCGAGCCGACGGTCGTCTTCAACGGCGACATCCTCACCGACATAGACCTCAAAGCGGTCATCCGCGAGCACACCAAGCGCAAGGCGACGGCGACCATCGTGCTCACGCCCGTCGAGAACCCGAGCGCTTACGGTCTGGTGGAAACAAAAAAGGACGGTCGCGTGGCGCGTTTTCTGGAAAAGCCGACAGCCGATGAGATTACGACGAACAACATCAACGCCGGAACGTACATTCTTGAGCCGAAAGTTCTCGACTACATCCCGGCTGGCGAGAATCATTCTTTCGAGTACGGCCTCTTTCCAAACCTGCTCGAACGCGGCGAGGAGTTCTACGCGCACATTCCGCAACGCACCTACTGGATTGACATCGGCACGCCCGAGCGTTACCTGCAAGCGCATCAGGACCTGCTCGCAGATCGCGTCGGGCGAATTCACATCAAAGAAAGGCGCGGGCAGTTCGATGCGGCGACGATTGCCGAGCTTGACGAGCTTTCGATGATCGGCGACGACTGCGTCATCAAGCCCGGCGCGCAAATCATCAACTCCGTGCTTGGCCCCGGCTGCTACATCGAAGAGAAGGCGCGTGTCGAGAATTCTATCGTCTGGGCACATACGCGCGTCGGCGCAGGCGCGCAGGTTTCAGGCGCGATCATCGGGCGCGGTTGCCACATCGGGCGTGCAGCTACCGTTAATGCGGGAACACTGCTTGGCGATAAGACTTCGTTGACGGATTACTCGCAAACAGGGGGCGGAGCGTTGTGAGCGGCAAGGAAGCGTTGACGCCTATCCGCTTCGGCACTGATGGATGGCGTGCCGTCATCGCACAGGACTTCACCTTCGCCAACCTTGAGCGTGTCGCGCAAGCATACGCGGACTATCTGATTCAGCAATCCACCTCTCAAAATCCGGAAGCCATAACACAACCACTCTTAAAGCAGCTTGTAGAAGCAGGCCAGATCAGCGAAGTCGAGGCCGAAACTTCGATGTTTCGCAACGTCGTTCAAAAGGCCGCCGGTGAAATGACTTCAAAGGAGAATCTGCCTCCTTCCCTTATTATCGTCGGCTATGACAGGCGTTTTCTCTCTGAACAATTCGCTGAGCGCGCGGCGGAAATTCTCGCCGGGAATGGATTGCGCATCGCTCTCTTCGATGAAGCCGTGCCGACGCCCGTTGTTTCGTGGGCGGTGAAGCTGAACGGTGCTGCGGGTGGCATCGTCATCACGGCCTCGCATAACCCTGCCGATTTTAACGGCTTCAAAATTAAAGCTCCGTGGGGCGGCAGCGCTTCGCCTGAAATCACTTCAACTGTGGAGTCGCTGTTGGATGCGCAAAGTCCGCGCCGACAAAGCATTGCAACCCCGGATGGGCGCGAAATGCTTAAGGCAGCGATTGCCAGTTATCGCGCGCAGATTGCCTCGTACATTGATCTGGAACGCTTGAAGCACGCTAGGATGAACGTGATCGTTGATCCGATGCACGGCGTCGGCGGGCGCTGGGTCGAAAGCTTTCTGCAAGGCGGCACGCTTCAAACTGAAACGATTCGCGCTGAACGCGACCCGTTGTTTGGTGGGGTCAACCCGGAGC